>JANNMV010000085.1:0-13234 GCA_031398205.1 Pseudomonadota bacterium
GCGCACCCCGCTTCCTATTGCATCAAAGGGCATGGCCCGGAAGGCGCTCTGATACTGGCGTTACATGCATGCACTGCCAGGAGCCACTTCCAGACCGGGTGGCCTTGGGCCATTAGCTCTTGGCGGTGTGCCTAACCGGGCGTGCGGCTCGAATTGGAACATACCGAAAAACAACGCGCTTATAGGCCGCGCAAAATCAGTCCCAGCGCGAACACCGCCAAGCGCGGCGCCGCGCTTTTGGATCGGAGGAAACACCGCGCCGCGGCTTTTCGCGCCAACTCGCTACGGCGCCCCAGACTATTGCGAGCGATTCAGTGCCGCTACCGGGCAACCGGTGGCGGGGCAACAAGTCTGTGTCGCGATAAGGATTTTGGGGCGAAGTCTCATTTGTATGGCACGCGCCGCGCGTCCCTGCAGCGTCAGTTTACTCACGCCGCCTATTACGAGTGTCACGATCCCAGGTCGGCCGCACAATAGCTGACGACTACGACGGTCAACTCAGCGTCGGACTTGCCGGCTAAGTGTTTTGAGTTCGGACACCGCCTGCCCGATCATGTCTGAGTGGCACGCCAGGCACTATATTTCAAGATCCGCTCTGGTACTGGGTCTCAGGGCAACCATATTGGATATTCTGACGTAGTCGGCAACGCCTAAATTCTCCGCACGCGCCATCGGATCGACGCTGACGTTGACAAAATCGCCGGGCAACAAATAATCTCTCAATGAATTTCGCAGGGTCTTACGGCGCTGGGTAAACGCGCGGCTGACGATCGCCGCAAACAAATCCCGATCGAGTAAATCGAACGGCTTCACCCGCAGCGGTATCATGCGAACGATGGCCGATTCCACTTTCGGCGGCGGCGTGAACGCGCCGGGGCCGATGCGAAACAACGATTTCATTTCAAAGTCCAGTTGCAAGCTCACCGACAGCCGGCCGTAGGCGGCGCTCGAGGGTGCGGCCACCATGCGATCCACGACTTCTCGTTGCAGCATGAAATGGCCATCGTTTAGTAGGTCGCAAAACTTGGCGAAGTGAAATAACAACGGCGTGGAAATGTTGTAGGGCAGATTGCCAACCAACCGAATCGCCTGGCCGAATTGGGCGAAATCGAATTCCAGCGCATCGCCTTCGTGAACGGTCAATTTGTCGGCGGCGTAGCGTTCGCGCAGCAGTTTGGCGAGATCGCGATCGAGTTCGATCACATGCAAATGATCCAGCTTGGGTAGCAAGTAATCCGTTAGTGCGCCCAGTCCCGGGCCAATCTCGACCACTAGATCATTGGCCTGCAAATCCAGTTCATCAACGATGCGCGTGATGACGCCGCGTTCGTGCAGGAAATGTTGGCCGAAGCGTCTGCGTGGGATGTGCTGCAATTAATTTTTTCGCGCGGCGAGTTCGATCGCCAAATCGATTGCGGCAAGCATGCTGCCAACGTCGATTTGGCCGGTGCCGGCCAAGTCCAGCGCGGTGCCGTGGTCAACCGAGGTGCGAATGATCGGTAACCCAAGTGTGACATTCACGCCATGGCCAAAACTTTTCATTTTCAATACCGGCAAACCTTGATCGTGATACATCGCCAGGACCGCGTCGGCGCGCTCGAGATACTTCGACGTGAACAAAGTATCGGCGGGTAAAGGCCCCGCGAGGTTCATCCCTTGCGCGCGCAACTGCTGCAGGACGGGATCGATGACTTCGATTTCTTCGCGACCCAAATGGCCGGATTCACCCGCGTGGGGATTCAGGCCGGCTACTAAAATTCGTGGCGTGGCGATAGCAAATCGATCACGCAGGTCGGTATGCAAGACGCGCAACGTCCGTTCCAGGCCGGTCGGCGTGATGGCCTGCACCACGTCTTTAAGCGGCAGGTGAGTGGTCGCAAGGGCGACGCGCAATCCACCGCCGACCAACATCATCACGACATGTTCGGTGTGGGTCTTTTCAGCAAAAAACTCCGTGTGGCCGCTGAATGCCACGCCCGCTTCGTTAATGATGGCTTTGTGAACCGGCGCCGTGACGATCGCGTCGAAATCACCCTTCAGCGCGCCGCGCACAACGCTGTTGAGGGTCGCCAACACGTACCGGCTGTTGTTCGAATTAAGGCGCCCCGGCATCACCGGTTGCGCCAGCGGGTGATGCAATAGCGACAGGCTGGCGCTGCGTTTACGGCTTAATTTTGCGGTGTCGAAATCAAGCAAATCCAAGCGGCGGCCGAGCAGGGCAGCCCGTGCGGTGAGAAGGTTGCGGTCAGCGACGAAGACAATGTGCGCGGCGGGTTTTCGTTCCGCTAACAATACGCACAAATCCGGGCCGATCCCAGCGGGTTCCCCCGCGGTAATCGCGATGGTGGGGAGGCGTTTGATCGCGCTAGCCACGGACTATAAAATTACATAGGCGCGGTAGAAAGTAAAAAAGACGGCTTGGAATTATTTTTCTTCCAAACGATATTCGACGTAGGCGGTATCGCGCAATTGCAACAGCCATTGTTGATACGCTTCGTCGGCTTTGCGCTGGCGTAGTCCTATTCGGGCGGAGATACGGTTGCGGTCGGCGCTGATTTCCGCTTCACGCCGCTCCAGCACTTGCAGGATATGCCAGCCGAAATTGGTCAAGAATGGTTCACTGATTTGGTTCGCTTGTAGCGCGTTCATGCTGCGGTCAAACTCGGGCACCGTATCGCCGGGGTACACCCAGTCGAGGTCGCCGCCTTTCGAGGCGCTCAGATCCTCGGAAAATGCCTTGGCAACCTCAGCGAAATCGGCGCCGTTGTCGATACGATCCTTGAGTTGTTGAATGCGACTTTTCGCCACCGCCTCGGACTGGCTATCGTTTACTTTAATAAGGATATGGCGCGCATGAGTTTGCGTCACGGTTTGTGCCGCACCCTGGCCGCGTTGATCAATAAGTTTAACGATGTGAAAACCGTTGCCGCTTTTTAACACCGCGCTGGTTTCTCCTTTGCTCAAACTCTGCACCGCTTCGACGAACATAGTTGGTAATTTCACCGCGGATCGCCACCCTAGGTTGCCACCGGTTAATGCTTCTTGCGCGTCGGAATAAGTGGCCGAAACTTGGCCGAAATCCGTACCCTTTTTCAACGCCGCCAATGCTTCCTCCGCGCGGTTTTGTCGTGCCGCTAGTTCTTCGTTGGTTACCCCTTCCGGAATGCGGATCAGGATGTGGGCCGTTAAATATTCCGCTTCACCTTGGGGGCGTATGGCCTGCTGCGCCATCTCTAAATCCACTTCGCTTTCTGACACCGTTACGCGACCTTCAACCTCCGCCTCGCGCACCCGCGAAACCGTCATTTCGCGTTTAACTTCGTCACGGAATTTAGCGAAACTGATACCGTCCTTAGTGAGGTTGTCGCGCAGCTCGGTCAGGGTCATTTTGTTGTCGGCGGCAATACGCTGCAGCGCGCGATCTATTTCCTGGTCGTTGAGTTTTAGACCGGCTTCTTTCGCATGTTGCAATTGCAATGTCTCGAGAATCAAACGCTCAAGCATCTGCCGCGCAAAGATGTCTTTTGGCGGTAACGGCGTACCCTGTTTTTGCAGTTGTTGGCTTATTGCTTCTAATCGCGTTTCCAGCTCGCGCGCCGTGATCACGCCATCATTGACCACGACCAAGATGCGATCGATCAATTCAAATGTCGGGTCGGCACTTTGTTTGCTGCGTTTAGGTGTGCTGTCCTGAGCGTGAAGCGGCGCAATCGATACAATGCACAGTATCGCGCCGAGGCAGGCGAGGGGGCGGAATGAGGTCATGGGTTTATCTCTTGAGATTTCATATATCCCGGAATATTTTGTTTCAACATTTCCAACGGATTGTTGCCTAGTCGGGAGAGTCCATTCAGTTCGAGTTGGATAAAGATCGAGGTCGAAACTTGTTGTTGCGCGATGGCTAAGCGATGGGCCACCAAGCGCAACGCCCAACAATCCTTATTATACTCAAGCCCTGCCAACCCCTCTACTATCTTCCGGTCGCGTAGCGAATAGTTAAACCGGCCAAGGCCATACCAACGTGCGCTAAGCGGCCATTGCCCGGAAATGTCGATCTGACTAATCGCTTCCGGCAACGCCGCGGTTGCGGTACGGCTGCGATAGGCTAAGTTGATCACTTTTCCGAAGCCCGGGTTGTAGCGCGCGCCGGCGGTAAATTTTTCCGTGCGTTTGTTGTTTGGACTGTACTGAATTGACAGGTCGATCGACCATTTCCGAGAAAGCTGTCCCGACAGCGCCGCCAGAATATCCGAGGCAAGTCCATCGCGCGCGGGATTGTCCAATGTGACTTGCTGGGTATCGAAGTAGTAACGCTGACCGATTGCCGCGCGCAGCCGCTCCACGCCGGTATCATCCTCGATAAATCGACTGGTCAGTGCGGCGGTGAGTTGATTGGCGTCATTGATGCGATCGCCGCCGATGAATTGATTCTCGGTGAAAATCTGCGCGAAGTTGAAGTCCGATTCCGATGTGGAAAATTTTGGAAACTGGCTTTGATCCCGGAATGGAATGTTGACGTAATACAACCGAGGCTCGAGGGTTTGATGAAACGGTCGCTGCTTGTAGTTGAATTCTCGCTCGAAGAACAGGCCGCTGTCGATACTGAAGATCGGCAAGCTGCGATCGAACCCATCCTCGCCGGTGAAGTTTTTCGACAACTTGTATCGTGTGTAGTGATAGCCAAGTTTCGGCGTGACGTAAGAGAAATTATTCGCCATGGGATAACTCACGCTGGGATAAAGCAGTAGGCGTTGGCCATTTACCTTAGTGGGGTGATCGAATTGTGTGAGCTCCGACTCTAGGTTCCAGTTGGCGCCGAAATAGTCGGGTTTGGTTCCAAGTAAGAGAAGTTGTGGTTGCAAACGATAGGGGATGTCGATGCGCTTCGCCGGATCCGGATCCTGCAAAGTCTGATAGCTTAAGAAGCGCGTGGAAAACGTCCAATTGGGGTTTGCGTAACGCAATTCCGCATCGCGCGGTAAGTTCGTGGTCGAGGTATCGGCCACGCGAGTGCTTAAGTCGCGAAAGTAGTTATCGTCCGATGCGCGTTGAAAATTGAGCCTTCCGCTCCAACCGTGAGCGAGGCCATGAGTGTGTTGCCAGGCCAGAAAATCACGGCCCGCGCCGAGCTGCCTATCGTGTGGCAGAAGATCTGCGTGCAGTTCGCCGGCAAAGGTCGGCCACAAGTAACGAAATTCATTTTGCAGTTGAATGCCGCGCTTCGACAGTATCCGCGGTATGAGCGTGGCGTCCATGTTCGGTGCGATGTTCCAGTAAAACGGAACGGAAATCTCCAAGCCATTGCGTCCAGTGGTGCCAATAACTGGCGGTAACAGCCCCGTCTTGCGCTTGTCACTGAGGGGAAAGCTGACCCAGGGCAGGTATAAAAATGGAACACCCATGAACTCCACACTGGCGTTGCGCGCGGTACCCACTTCAGCGACGCGATCGAGATCTAAATCTTTAACGCGCAAGAACCAATCATCTTGCCCGACGGCACAGGTGGTGTAGCGGCTGTCCGACAAATGTTCATGCTTGTCGCCGAGAAAGTCGATGCGACGTGCATCACCGCGCCCGGCGCGCTTACGCTCGCGAGTTTTCGCCAAACGAAATGTCGGGCCCTCCATATAACCCGTTTCGCTATCGAGGTCGTACTTTAAATAGCTGCCTTCG
Organism: Pseudomonadota bacterium; assembly: GCA_031398205.1. Lineage (GTDB taxonomy): Bacteria > Pseudomonadota > Gammaproteobacteria > Burkholderiales > JALYOK01 > JALYOK01. Next base: position 5,674 of record JANNMV010000085.1, read on the forward strand.
ATGATGTCGCCTTCTTTCTCAAAGTGCACCGCGCCGGTTGCGATGACCTCTTGTTCCGGCTCAAGGAAGTACAGCCGGTCGGTGTTTAGCTTCATGTCGCCCTGCTGCAATTCCACCCGGCCGCTCGCTTCTACATCGAGATTGCTGTGTCCCTCGAGTCGATCGGCTTGCAAGGTGATTGGCAGATTTTTCTGCGCCTCGTCCGTTTCGGATAGCGTTGCGGTGGCTGCCGGATCATCGGCCGCGAACCCGTTCGGAGAAATCAAGCTCAACAAAAATAACAGCGGAAAAAGTATAGGCATTAATCTGTGCTGCGATGGGTGGCGTTATTTGGGTGCTAAAATTCACTAGTATATTTCATTCACTCTACGGAGTTGTGCTTGGATCGCCATACCCTGCTGCAAACCTGGCTCGAAAAACGCTTCCCCGGCGAACATTACGAACTTGCGCCGGCCTCAAGCGACGCCAGTTTTCGGCGCTACTTTCGCGTCGCCGTGCGCGGTTCGACCCAAATCGTGATGGATGCGCCGCCGGACAAAGAGGACTGCCGGCCGTTCATCCATGTCGCCGGATTGATGCAGGCGGCCGGGCTGCATGTACCGCATGTACTGGCGAGTGATCTGGATCAGGGTTTCTTGCTGTTGACCGATCTCGGTAGCGTAACCTATCTCACCGCCATGCAAGGGGGCAAACCCCATGAGCTTTTCCTCAACGCGATCGACGCGCTGGTGACCTGGCAACTCGCCACACGCGCTAATGTGTTACCACCGTACGATGAAGCCTTGCTGCGCCGCGAGTTGAATCTTTTTCCTGATTGGTATATCGCCAAGCATATGAAGTTGGCACTGAGCACCGAGCAACGGCAACGGCTGGAATCGGTGTTTTCCCTTGTGCTGAAGAATAATCTCGCGCAACCAATGGTGTACGTGCATCGCGACTACATGCCGCGCAATTTAATGGTGACAACGCCCAATCCCGGCATTCTCGATTTTCAAGACGCGGTGATTGGCCCCATTTCCTACGACGTCGCGTCGCTGTTTCGCGATGCGTTTATTTCGTGGGAAGAAGAACAGATTCTCGACTGGACCATTCGCTACTGGGAGCGGGCGCGCAAAGCAAGCTTACCCGTGCCAGCGGATTTTTCCGATTTTTACCGCGATGTCGAATATATGGGCTTACAGCGCCATCTCAAAGTCGCCGGTATTTTTGCCCGCATTAACTATCGCGATGGCAAGCCACACTATCTCTCGGACATCCCGCGGTTCATCGGTTATATCCGCCATACTTGTGAGCGCTACGGCGAATTGCGCCCGATGCTGAAACTGCTCGATGAGCTCGAAGGCGCCGAGGCTAAAGTAGGTTACACGTTCTAGGATGAAAGCGATGATTCTAGCCGCCGGTCGCGGCGAACGCATGCGGCCGCTTACCGATACGATACCCAAGCCGTTGCTCAAAGTCGGTGGCAAAGCGTTGATCGTCTGGCACATTGAAAAACTGGCGCGCGCGGGCTTCGATGAAATTGTCATCAACCACGCGCATCTCGGTCAGTTGATCGAGGCTGAGCTCGGTAGCGGCGAAAACTTCGATGTCGATATTGTTTATTCGCCCGAGACCCGCGCATTAGAGACCGCCGGCGGTATCGCGCTGGCGCTGCCGTTGTTAGGCACGCGAGCTTTTCCGGTGATTAACGCCGACGTATTTTGCGATTACGATTTTCTCGATCTGCACGCAGAAGCGGTCATGTTGCAAGACGATCCAGCACGTAGCGCCCATCTGGTTTTAGTCGATAATCCGGCGCATCATCGCGCCGGCGATTTTGTTTTGGAGCGCGGTCTCGTCGTGCCAGAAGGCGCTTCCCGCTTGACTTTCAGCGGCATTGGCATTTACCAACCGGCGTTTTTTCACGGCATTCCGCGCGGCGAAAAAGTGGCCCTCGCGCCGCTGTTACGTGCCGCGATTAGCGACGGCCGGGTCAGCGGCGAGCACTTTCCCGGCATGTGGACCGATGTCGGCACTCCGGCCCGGCTCGAACAGTTGAACCAAGTGGTTCAGCCCAGAGTCAACCATTGAACACTCCACCAGAAAGCGAATTGTGATCCCCATTTCTCGTTATCAGCGCCGTCGTGCGCAGCTTGCTAAATCCATGGGCGCCGGTATCGCCATTATCCCGACGGCGCACGAGCATGCGCGCAATCGCGACACGCATTATCTGTATCGCTTCGATAGCTATTTTTATTATCTCAGCGGATTTGTCGAGCCGGAATCGGTTATCGTCATCATCGCCGGAAAGAGTCCGAAGACAATATTGTTTTGTCGCGAAAAAGATCTCACGCGCGAAATTTGGGATGGCTATCGCCACGGACCGAAAGCGGCGCTAAAAACCTTTGCCTTCGATGCCGCCTACCCCATCGCCAAGCTCGATGAGATGATGCCTAAACTCATCGCCGATCAAGCGGTGCTGCATTTTCCGCTCGGCGCCGATGCCGCGTGGGACGCGCGCGTCGTCGGCTGGCTCAATCAAGTCAAAGCCCAGGTGCGCAGCGGAATTTCAGCACCGACGGAAATTCAGGATGTGCGTACTTTGCTCGACGGCATGCGGTTGCTCAAGGACGCCGACGAGATTAAGGTGATGCGCAGTGCGGCGGCGATCGCCTCCGATGCCCATCGTCGCGCGATGCAAACCACTCGCCCCGGCATGATGGAGTACGAAGTCGAAGCGGAACTGGCCCACGAGTTCCGTCGTCGCGGCTCGCAAGCGCCGGCCTATACGTCGATCGTGGCGGGCGGCGCCAATGCTTGTGTGCTGCATTATGTGGAGAACAAAGATCGACTCAATGACGGCGATTTATTGTTGATCGACGCCGGTTGCGAGTTGGACGGTTACGCCTCCGACATCACGCGCACTTTTCCGGTGAGCGGCACATTCAGCGCGGCGCAGCGCGACGTATATGAGTTGGTGCTCGCGGCGCAGGCAAAAGCGATCGAGGCGGTGAAACCCGATGCGTCATTCGAGGCTTATCACGAAGCGGCATTGCGGGTGCTGGTGCGCGGCATGATCGATTTAAAGCTGTGCAAAGGCAGCGTCGACAAAGTCATTGAGAAGGGCGATTACCGTCAGTTCTACATGCACCGCACCGGCCATTGGCTCGGACTCGACGTGCACGACGCCGGCGATTACAAAAAAAATGGCAAGTCGGTGAAGCTCGCGCCAGGCATGGTGTTGACCGTCGAGCCGGGATGTTACATTCGCCCGGGAAAAAATGTACCGAATGCATTTTGGAATATCGGCATTCGTATCGAGGACGATGTGCTGGTGACGAAGTCAGGCCGTGAAGTGCTGACCCGGCCGCCGAAAACGGTGCGGGAAATCGAAGCGGCGATGCGCAGCGCGTGAGCTTGAGTGCCGACATCGTTGTGATCGGCGGCGGGCCCATCGGGCTCGCATTCGCACTTGCGGCCCACGCCCAGGGCCGACGCGTCATCGTGCTGGAAGCCAATAGCCCTGGGCTACCTGGCATCGGCGCGGCTTCCGACACGCGTACCTTGGCGCTGGCGGCGGGTAGTCGGCTCATTCTCGAGGAACTGGGCGCATGGCCGCAAGACTTACCGGCGACGCCGATCACGACGATCCATGTCACTCAGCGCGGCGGTTTCGGCCAAAGCATTTTGCATGCGCAAGAATTTGGCGTCCCGGCATTAGGCTACACGCTGAGTTACCGCGCCTCGGTTCTCGCGCTGCTTGCATGTGCCGAGCAGTGCGGATTGTCGGTGACCGATGGCGCGACGGTTAAGGCGGTGGCGACCACTGCGAGTGAAGGTGTGGTCAGCTACGTTCGCGACGGCGTTGAACACGCGTGCACGGCGAAGTTGATTGTCGTCGCCGATGGCGGCCGCAGCTTGACGCAACTGCCGTCGATTCAAATCGAAGAAAAAGACTATGGCCAGATCGCCCTATTGGCGCGCGTCTCCAGCGATCGGCCGCACGGAAATAGCGCCTACGAACGCTTTACACCGACTGGACCGGTGGCGTTGTTGCCGGTCGGTACTGAGTTCGGCTTGGTCTGGACCGTCGCGCCCCAGGAGGCGGACCGCATTAAGCAACTCGACGATGAACATTTCCTCGGCGAGTTTCAAGAAACCTTTGGCGGCTATGCCGGAAAATTTTCCAATCTGCATTCGCGTTTTCAGTTTCCGTTGCGCTTGCGTTACGCCGACCGCACCACGACGCAGCGCATGGTACTAATCGGCAATGCCGCACAAGCGTTGCATCCGGTTGCAGGACAAGGATTCAACCTCGGCCTGCGCGACGCCGATCAGCTTGCGCAATTGTTGCGCACACTGCCGAGCGACGGCGATTGCGGCGAGCCGGCGTTGCTGCGACGTTATCAACGCAGCCGCAAACCCGATTCGCGCGCAGGGATTTTATTCACCGATGCCTTGGTGCGCGGATTTTCAAACGACCATCCCTTGCTGCGCGTCGGTCGCGGCATTGGCCTTGCCGCGCTGCAATTGCTGCCGTTTGCGCGTCGCCGCTTGGCGCACGCGATGATGTTTGGCCGGACACCATCGTGATATATCGATTATCCATGGCCCTGAGAGCCGCATGGACAGTGGCTCATGGCAGTGCTATGCCTGAACGCCGCGCTGCTATTGGGCGCTGGAGCAGGGATCTGTGAACGCCGAAATTATCGTTGTTGGGGGTGGAATCATCGGCGCGAGCTTCGCGCTGCAAAGTAATTTTCAGATCGTGGTCGTTGATCGCCATCCGCCGCCGGTCGTGGCGCTGGATGGCGAATTCGACCACCGGGTTTATGCGCTGACGCCGACCAACATGGATCTGTTGCAGCGTTTGGACTTGTTTCAGCCGGAGGATCGCGCGCGGCTCAGTCCGATTCGCGCGATGGAAATTTTCAGCGACAAGCAGGCGAAGCTGGCGTTCTCCGCGCGCGGCGCGCAGCGCAGCGAGTTGGCCGTCATGATCGAGCATGGTTTATTGGCGCGCCGCTTGACCGACAAGTTGGGCGCTGCGAATCACGTGCACTATCTTTCCGATGGCGTCCCAAAGTCCGTTGATATTCGTGCCGACGGCGTCAGTTTAACGCTCGAAGATGGGACGCAGATCAACGCTGATCTGTTGGTCGGCGCCGACGGCGCGAACTCGTGGGTGCGTGACGAAACTGGATTTTCCTTGCGCGAAAAAGATTACGAGCAGATCGCGCTGGTGGCGAATTTTCGCTGCGAGAAAAATCATGAGCATATTGCGCGGCAGTGGTTTGCCGACGGCGGCATCCTGGCTTGGCTACCATTGCCGGATAACATTATTTCGATTGTCTGGTCGCTGCCGACGGCGCGGGCGGCGGAATTGCGTGCGCAATCGAGCGAGGGGTTTTGCCGGGCCGTCGCTGCTGCCGGCATGAACTGCTTAGGCGCGATGAAGTTGCTGTCGCCGATCGCTCGTTTTCCGTTGCGCTCGTTGCGCAGCGATCGCGTGGCGGGTTTGCGCGTGGCTTTGATCGGTGACGCGGCTCACACCATTCACCCGTTGGCGGGACAAGGCTTGAATCTCGGCTTGCAGGACGCTGTGGCGCTGGCACAAGTTTTGCGGAAAAAATCGGTTCCCGAGGGGGTGGGTGATTTGGCCGTGTTGCGCCGTTATGAGCGTTCGCGCAAAGAAAGCGTAGCGGCTATGCATGCCGTAACCGATGGATTGCACGGATTATTCGCGGCGGATTCGGCGCTTTGCGTGGCGTTGCGCAACGGCGGCCTCGATGTCGCGGATAAATTCCCCTGGCTGAAAAAAATGTTGATGGCGCGCGCAATAGGTTAGAATTTGCGTCGATCATCGCTGCTACAAACTTTTTTCAGTATCGGCAATCCAAGCACTACTCAAATAATATTTAGGAAAACATCATGAAATTCGTTCGATCGATCCCGGCGCTGTTCCTATTGCTGGTTTCCGCATGTTATGCCCAGACTGACATTGCGACCGTCAAGAAAGCCATTGCCGAAAAATTTCCCGAAGCGGGAAGCAATATCGAGGTCACAAAAACCACATTCGGTTGGTATGAAGTGTATGCGGGCGGTCGCTTGTTCTACACCGATGAGGACGTGAATTATTTTTTCCTCGGCAATATCGTCGAGGCCAAGTCGATGTCCAATATCACCGCGCAGCGCCTACAGAAGCTGTCGGCGATCAAGTTCGAGTCCCTGCCGCTGGATTTTGCGATTAAAACGGTGAGGGGAAACGGCAAGCGCAAAGTCGCGGTATTTTCCGATCCCGATTGCCCGTATTGCAAGCGCTTGGAAAAAGATCTAGCCAATGTCACGGACGTAACGATTTACACGTTCCTGTACCCGATCCCCTCGCTGCATCCCGACGCAGCACGCAAATCAAAAGCGATTTGGTGTGCGCCGAATCGGCAAAAAGCTTGGGACGACTTCATGTTACGTGGCGTTTTGGCTGCGGACAAATCCTGCGATACGCCGATCGATGAAATTCAAGCGGTGGGGCAAAAATATAAGATGAACGGCACGCCGACCTTGGTGTTCGCCGATGGCCGAGTGGTGCCCGGTGCGATTCCGACCAGCGATATGGAAACTTATCTGAACGGTAAGTAGGGCGTCGTTACAGAGGCGTAGCGGCGGTTAGTTGGTCGCTACGCTGTAGTCTTTCGGTAATAACACCCACATCTGGCCGGATTGTTTCATCGTGCCGGCTTGCTTTCCCGCCGCATCGCCAAAGCCCCAAAAAAAATCCGCACGCACCGCGCCGTTGATGGCGCCGCCCGTATCTTGCGCCAGCATCAGGCGATTGAGCGGCTTCTTCGAACTCGGGTAGGTGGTGGCGAGATAAACCGGCGAGCCGAGCGGAATCACGCGCGAATCCACCGCGATGCTGCGCTCTGCCGTGAGCGGCACGCCCAGCGTGCCGATCGGGCCGGTTAAATCACTCGGCAACTCTTTAAAAAACACGTAACTCGGGTTGCCGTTGAGAAATTCGGTGACCTTATAAGGATTGGCGCGCGCCCAACTTTTGATGCCTTGCATGGAGGTTTGCGCCAACGTCAGCTCGCCTTTGTCGATTAGCAGCCGGCCCAAGGAGCGAAACGGATGGCCGTTCTGATCGGCGTAACCGACGCGCATGGTTGTCCCATCTTCAAACTGCACGCGGCCGGAACCCTGGATGTGCAGGAAGAACGACTCGATCGGATCTTCCACCCAGACCAGCTCTTTGTTTTTCAGCGGTTGGTTCGGATTTTCGATACCGCCGCGATCCGGATAAGGCACGATGCGGTTGCCCTCCAAGCGGCCGCGCAAGCGTTTATTCTTAAGCTCGGGGTAGACATCACCGAGTTCGACCACAATCAAGTCCTCGGGCACTTTGTACAGCGGATAGCGATAGCGCGGCGTCTGGGTGCGGCTGCCGGTTAGCAGCGGCTCGTAATAACCGGTGATCATGCCGTTGTTGCTGCCGTCCGGATTGAAGACTTGATAGGGGACGAAATTCTCCTCGAAAAATTTCGTCAACGTGCTGTTGCCGGCGTTGGCCGGAATAGTCAGC
>JANNMV010000099.1:0-3316 GCA_031398205.1 Pseudomonadota bacterium
GAAAGCTGCGGCGGAAGAATCCGGCCTGCCGCTCTATCGTTATCTCGGCGGCGCCGGTGGCATGCAGTTGCCGGTGCCGATGATGAATGTCATCAACGGCGGCGCCCACGCCAACAACAGCTTGGATTTGCAAGAATTCATGGTGATTCCGCACGGTTTTCAAACGTTCCGCGAGGCGTTGCGCTGTGGCGCGGAAATTTTTCATGCACTGAAGAAACTCATCGACGCCAAAGGCATGCCAACCACGGTCGGCGATGAAGGCGGCTTCGCGCCGAATCTGCCAAATAACGAATCGGCATTGCAATTGATCATGGAAGCGATCGCCGCGGCGGGCTATCAAGCGGGCGAACAAGTCTCGATCGGTTTGGATTGCGCCAGTTCGGAATTTTTCAAAGACGGAAAATACGACATTGTGTCGGAGAATCGCAAACTCAGCGCCGCCGAACTCACCGATATGCTTGCCGGGTGGGTAGCGAAATATCCGATAATCAGCATCGAAGACGGCATGGCCGAAGGCGATTGGGCGGGCTGGAAAATTTTAACCGACAAACTCGGTAAAAAAGTTCAGTTGGTCGGCGACGATTTATTCGTCACCAATACCAAGATCCTGCGTGAAGGCATTAGCCAAGGCATCGCCAATTCGATATTGATTAAAGTCAATCAAATCGGTACGCTGGCAGAGACCCTCGCTGCGATTGAGATGGCGAAACGCGCCGGTTACACGTCGGTAATTTCCCACCGCTCCGGCGAGACCGAAGATACCACCATCGCCGACATCGCGGTCGCAACCAACGCCGGCCAAATCAAAACCGGTTCGCTTTCTCGCTCCGATCGGATCGCGAAGTATAATCAGTTGTTGCGCATCGAAGAGGAACTGGGGGAAACCGCCAGCTACCCCGGTCGCGATGCTTTTTTTCAACTGCAATAGCGAGAGATGATGCGCTGGCTCAGCGTCGCGTTAGCCGCCCTGTTAGTTGTAGTTCAATACCCGCTGTGGATCGGTAAAGGCGGCTGGTTTCGCGTAGCGGAATTGGAGCAACATGTCCAAGCGCAGCTTGACGCCAATGCCACGCTTAAGGGACGCAATGACGCCCTGAGCGCGGATGTAAAAGATTTGCAAACAGGCACCGAAGCGATCGAAGAACGCGCCCGCGCCGAACTCGGCATGGTGAAATCCGACGAGATTTTTGTGCAAATCATCGAGGCCAATAAGAGCGCCGCGCCGTCACCGAATCGCATTGCCACGACCTCCGCGGTGCTTCCCTAGTCTTTGTAATTCTCGTAGAAGACGTAGTTAGTCGAATAATCGCTGATCTCGAAGTAAACTTTCTTCTCCCCGGAATCCGCCTTAAAGTTTTGATTTTCGTCGACGTAGCCATAGCCGTAGCGGTAGGAGCGCGAACCGCCGTCGGTCGTGCCGACCGCCGTCGTCATCTTATCGATTTTGATGAAGCGCATCGCCAGCTTCTCGCCGGTGTAAATATCGAGCACGCCGTTGGTGCCGGTCCAATTCTGCACGCCGCGCGAGAACTGATTTTGTTGTTCCTGAGTACACCCTGCCAATACGCCGATAGCGCCGCTCAATGTCAAAACCGCGAGATGGTATCGATTCATGGAACCTCCTTGATTCGTTGGACAAGTTGATTTTGCAGCGCCTATCATACTTTGATAAGCTGCTTGCGGCATTGTTCCCTATCCGGCGCTCATGAAAATCCAACCGCAAATTCGCATCCGCATTCCCTTCGGCGACGATTATGCCATCGGGCCGGGCAAGGCTGACCTGTTGGAGGCAATTCAGCGCACCGGGTCGATCTCGGCGGCGGGACGCGAGCTGAAAATGTCTTATCGCCGCGCCTGGTTGTTGGTCGACACGATGAACCGTTGCTTCCAACAACCGCTGGTGGAAACTTCCACCGGCGGCGCCAGCGGCGGCGGGGCGCTGGTTACCGAACTGGGCCGCGACGTGTTGCATCGCTTTCGCACGATCGAAAAAAAAGCCGCCGAATCGATTGGCGAAGACCTAGAGGAATTGGCGAAATTCCTGGCGGCAGAACCGAAGAATTCAAAGACATCGTAGGTGACGTGATTAGCCCGAACTCACCTCATCTATCAACAGCGCCAGCGCGCGCTTTTCCTTCGCCACGGAAATGAGTTTTTTGCGCTCCGCGCAGTGTCGTCTTAACGCGCGATAAAAATCAGAATCCTGTTCCGCGCGAACCAATAGTCGCGCCAGCGCCCGTTCGTCCCCCACCGGAAAGTAACCCGGATAGTCGGCGCCCAACATGCCGATGTTGCCGGACATTTTCGATGCAATCACCGGCACGTTCGCCATCAACGCTTCCGAAACAACATTGGCGCCGCCTTCATACGCGAACTAATCACCATGATGCGGCTGCGAGCCAATACCCGCGCGGCTCTCCAATGAGGCACTTCCCCGAGCCAATGGTAGCGCGGATCTTCAGCCATGATGCGTTTAACTTCTCGTTCCAATTCCGAATCCAACGAACGGCCCAACTGCGTCACTCGAATGGGCGAATCCGCTGGCACATGGGCTAACGCCATGGCCGCCCGTAGCGGATCCTTCTCCTCGCGCAAATGGCCGATCACGCATACCTCGAAGCAATTCTTAAGCGGCGGCTGTGGCGCAACGGCATCCGCCGATTGATACACGACGCGCGTCTTTGCCGCGAGTTGAGCGGAGAGTTCATTGAGACCCATTTCCTGCAACACGATCATGCGCGTTGCCAGCGCCATGGATTGTTTCGCATCGGCGTCAAAACGAATATCGCGGTACAGATCCGTCCCCGTCAGCGCGACGATGAGCGGGCGCTCGGGATAGGCAGCCGCGAAGCGCTTGATCGAATCGTAACTACGCCGCGCGTGCAACGCGAGCATCAGATCGATCGGCTTTTCGTCCCAGCTCACCTGTAGGTAAACGCGATGCCCAAGCGCGCGCAACAGCGCCGCCCAGCGAGCACTGGTATGCCGATTGCCGTTGCGCATGCGCGACGCGGCGGGTGTGATTAAAGCGATTTTCATCGGACTCGATTTCAAGCTACACTCGCGAGCGTACACTAGCCCGCTATGAAAAATCCACTCACTTCCAACCCAGAAACGCTTAAAGATTGGCTGCTCGACACCCGCCAACACTCACGCGCGCTGTGCGCTGATCTTAACGGCGCACAGTTACTCGGCCCGCGCCTTGATATTCTAAATCCGCCACTTTGGGAAATCGGCCACCTCGGCTGGTTCCAGGAATATTGGTGTTTGCGTTTTCGCGCGGTCGATCAAGCATTGTTGCCGTCGATCATTGCTA
>JANNMV010000112.1:0-2150 GCA_031398205.1 Pseudomonadota bacterium
AAGCAATGAAAATCGAAATTAACGCAACAAGCCGGAAGACACAGGGCACGGGTGCGAGCCGCCGCCTGCGTATCGCCGGTCGCACCCCCGGTATTTTGTACGGCGGCAGCGAGAAACCCACGCCGATCGAACTCGATCACAACGAGATTTACCACAAGCTGCGCGCCGAAGCGTTTCACTCGTCCATTTTGACCATGAAGCTGGATGGCGTCGATCACCAAGTGTTGCTGCGCGATGTACAGCGTCATCCGTTCCGCCAACTGATCGGCCACGTGGATTTCCAGCGCACTGATGCCAACACCAAGATCCACATGAAAGTGCCGTTGCACTTCATTAACGACGACATCGCGCCGGGTGTAAAATTGTCCGGTGGTTTAGTCAGCCACGTGCTGAACGAAATCGATGTGGTGTGTTTGCCGAAAGATTTACCCGAGTTCATTCAAGTCGATCTGAGCAATCTCGTCGCCGGCCATTCGTTACATGTGAAAGAACTGGTGTTACCTGCCGGCTTGGACGTGGTTGCGAAAGTTAAGCTCGAAAATCCCGTGGTCGCTACGATCGTGATCCCGCGCGCTGCCATTGCCGAGGAAGAAGCTGCAGCAGTTGCCGCTGCGGACGTACCCGCCACGGCCCAGGCAGCGAAAGTCGAAGACAAGGCGCCGGCCAAGGCGCCGGCCAAGGCGCCGGTCAAGAAAGACGAGAAAAAGAAATAATCGTCACCAAAGGTTCTTTGCTGTTGTTGCCCGTCCCGGTTCGCCGGGCGGGCAATTTTTTTTATTCACCTGTCATTCTGAGCGTAGCGAAGAATCTGCTGTTATCGGCGGTTGTGTGTCGGCGAAAAGCAGATTCTTCGCTGCGCTCAGAATGACCGATGTTTTGATGATTTCAACGATCTTGCCAGCATCCGCTTGCAGATTGCATCCTGGCAAGGCATCGAGTATTTGGTATAAATTAATGTCATGGCAATTAAACTTATCGTCGGCCTAGGCAATCCCGGAAGTGAGTACGCCAAAACCCGCCATAACGCCGGCTTTTGGTGGATCGATGAGTTGTGCGCGAACGAGCGGGTGTCGCTAAAATCAGAGAAGAAATTTCATGGTGATGTGGCGCGCTTGAGTGTCGGCGGCCACGATTTGTGGTTGCTGCAACCGATGACGTTCATGAACGCCAGCGGCCGCGCGGTGCAGGCGTTGGCGACGTTTTACAAAATTACACCACAGGAAATTTTGGTGGTGCACGACGAGTTGGATCTTCCCCCCGGCGCGGTCAAGATCAAGCACGGCGGCGGCCACGGCGGTCACAACGGTTTGAAGGACATCGTCGCCCATTTGGGCACGCCGGATTTTTGGCGGCTACGTTTTGGCATCGGCCATCCGGGCGATCGGGACGCCGTGATTCATTTCGTGCTGCAGCCGCCGCGCGCCGAAGAACGTGCGGCGATAGAAGAATCCATCACCCGCTCGCTACACATTTTTCCGCAGATTGCGCATGGTGATTTGCAAGCGGCTATGTTGAAATTACACACCCGTCCGAAATCGGAAGCGGACTCCAAAGAGGAAAGCAAATGAGTTTGCAATGTGGCATCGTCGGCTTGCCCAACGTCGGTAAATCGACGCTGTTCAACGCCCTCACCAAAGCCGGCATCGCCGCCGAGAATTATCCGTTCTGCACCATCGAGCCGAATGTCGGCGTGGTCGAAGTGCCCGATCCGCGCTTGGCGGCGCTGACTTCCATTGCGAAGCCGCAAAAAGTTATTCCCGCCATTGTCGAGTTTGTTGACATCGCGGGCTTGGTGGCGGGCGCATCGAAGGGCGAAGGACTCGGCAATCAGTTCCTTGCGAACATCCGCGAGACGGACGCCATCGCCCATGTCGTGCGCTGTTTTCAGGACGACAACGTCATTCACGTCGCCGGAAAAGTCAGCCCCGTCGACGACATCGAAGTGATCCACACGGAATTGGCGCTGGCAGATTTGCAGTCGGTCGACAAAGCGATTTTGCGTGTCGGCAAAAACACCCGCTCCGGCGATAAAGAAGCCATCAAACTCGCGGCGCTGTTGGAGAAAGTCAAAAGCCAGCTCGACCAAGGCACACCGGTGCGCGCCATGGGCTTCGATGCGGACGAAATGAAATTGCTCAAACCGATGTTTT
>JANNMV010000115.1:0-18860 GCA_031398205.1 Pseudomonadota bacterium
CTGACTGCCATGGTACCAAAAAAGAAAAAGCCGCACTGGATTGAGTGCGGCTTTTTTTGATCATCTTGCCAGGAGGCTTAGCCCGCTTGCCTCGCAGCATGGCATGGCCTGCAAGCCAATACCCTCGCGCCTTCTGGCGCAGGCTCTTAAAAACCGCTAAGCCACTTCGCGCTGATTGGCGAGCGCCAGATCTTCCAGCTTGGCGAAGTGCCGCTCGACAAATTGCTGAAACCCCGCCAGCAGCGCCGGCGTGAGAAGCTGGTTAATTTCTTGCGACAAATTCAGAAACTGGATGTGCGGCCGATGATCGCTTCCCATGGGCGCGTCGCCGATCATCGGTGTGTGATCCAACATGTAGACGGACATTTCGTAGTAGTCCATTTCCCGCTCCGGTTGTGGGCCTTCGTAAAATACGCAGAGCAATGGCGTTTCACGATGAGCGTGGCGACGATAGTCGCGCAAATTGAAGTACAGTTTCGCGCCACCATCGAGTTCGACGCGCGTCACATGCTCATCGGATTGAACGTGAAATTTCATTTTTCTTGGCCTCATGGTAGGTGTAGTCCTCCTTGCGCATTAGAAATTTCGATGATTTCAAACTGCAACTGCAGGATACCTTAGTCGTAGCCCAACAATGCAGCCACGATTGTTAACATTTGTAAACTAGCAGAAAGCCGAGAACTTACCAGGAGGGGTTTGAAGGCTGGGAGAGAAAAACCGTGCTATGGCCGGTTGAATACCGCGCGCAATTCGCCGACGATCCCGCGCCGGAAGGCTAGCACGCAAAGGACGAAAATCACGCCCATGATGATCGTGACCCAGGAGCCATAACTGGCGAGATAATTTTGCAGGGTGACGACGACAATCGCCCCAACGACCGGACCGAGAATGGTGCCCAGCCCGCCAAGAAGCGTCATCAGCACCACTTCGCCCGACGCTTGCCATGTGACATCGGTGAGCGAGGCCAGGTGAAGCGCCAATGTTTTCGTCGAGCCGGCCATGCCGGACAGGCCCGCGGAAATCACGAATGCGAGTAATTTATACTTATCGACATCGTAGCCCAAGGAAATCGCGCGCGGCTCGTTTTCCCGAATCGATTTGAGGATCTGGCCGAAGGGCGAATGAATAGTGCGATACACCAGCCAAAAACCGAACAGAAAAATGCTCAGCACCACATAGTAAAAAACCAGGTCGTTTTCCAGATCGATCAGACCCAGCAATTTGCCGCGTGGAATGCCCTGAATACCATCTTCGCCGCCGGTAAACGGCGCCTGCAAATAGATGAAGAAAATGAGCTGGGATAGCGCCAAGGTAATCATCGAAAAATAGATACCTTGGCGGCGAATCGCCAGGCTGCCAACCAGGTAGCCCACCGCCGCCGCTGCGAGCGTGCCCGCGAGGATGGAGAGTTCAAAGGGCAGGCCGATCGACTTGATCGCATAGCCGGCGATGTAACCGCCGGTACCGAGGAAAGCAGCGTGGCCAAACGACAGCAAGCCGGTAAAACCAATGAGTAAATTAAAAGCACAGGCAAATAGCGCGAAGCACAGGGCCTTCATCAAAAACACTGGGTAGGCGCCGACCAAGGGGGCGATAATCGCCAACCCAAGCAATACCAAATACAGGATTTTTACGTTCGTCTTCATCGCCGTTATTTCTCTCGCCCGAACAGGCCGGCGGGTCGCAGGACAAGCACGATGGCCATAATCAAGAAGACAACAATGGCCGAAGCTTCCGGCCACACGCCTTTGGTCAGTCCCTCGATGACGCCTAAGCCCAGCCCGGTCAAAATCGAACCCAGGATCGAGCCCATGCCACCGATCACCACTACAGCGAAGACGACGATGATAATGTTCGATCCCATCAACGGGCTGACTTGATAAATCGGCGCCGCGAGTACGCCGGCGAATCCGGCCAACGCCACACCGAATCCGTAGGTAAGCGTCACCATGCGCGGCACGTTGATGCCGAAGGCCTGGGTCAATTGCGGGTTCTCCGTGCCTGCGCGTAGATACGCGCCCAAGCGTGTGCGTTCAATCACGTACCACGTGGCGAAGCAAACCGTGAGCGAGGCCACGATCACCCAAGCACGATACTTCGGCAAAATCATGAAGCCCAGATCAAACGCACCGGAAAACGCTTCCGGCCCGCTGTACGGCAAGCCGGATGCACCGTAAAAGTTTCGGAACAGGCCTTCAACAATCAACGCCAGCCCGAACGTTAACAACAGACCGTACAAATGATCCAGCTTATACAGCCAGCGCAGCATGGTCTTCTCGACAATGATGCCGAATAGTCCCACCACGAGCGGCGCCAGAAGCAGCGCCGCCCAATAGTTGATGCCGAAATAATTCAACCCCATCCACGCCGCGAACGCGCCCATCATGTAGACCGCGCCGTGGCTGAAGTTGATGATATTTAACATGCCGAAAATCACCGCGAGGCCCAGGCTCAAGATGGCGTAGAAGGACCCGTTGACGAGTCCGATCATGACTTGGCTGAGGATGGCTTGCACGCTGAAAATCGATTAAAGGTTAGGTTGCAAAGCACGCCCACCCTCACCCCGACCCTCTCCCGCCTGAGCGGGAGAGGGAGTATCCCCTCGCCCCACTTGTGGGGAGAGGGTCAGGGTGAGGGGAACGGCACTCTTAAGCATAACGATTACTTCTTAACCAGCGAACACTCACTATCTTTGAGCGACCGGTAGGCTTGATCACCGGGAATCGTCTGCACAATTTTCAGATTGTCCCAACGCCCTTTCGATTCGCTCGGCTTTTTTACCTGGGCGAGATACATGTCATGCACCATGCGGCCGTCTTCGCGCAGCTTGCCGTTCTTGGCGAAAAAATCGTTGATCGGCGTGTCGCGCATTTTTTTCATTACCATATCGGGATCGTCTGTTCCCGCTGCGGCGATGGCCTTCAAATAGTGACTGACTTGCGAATACACGCCGGCTTGCACCATCGTTGGCATTTTGCCTTTGTGGCGCTCGCCAAAACGTTTAGCCCATTTGCGCGAATCGTCATTCATGTCCCAGTAGAAACCGGTGGTCAAATACATACCTTGCGCGATCGGCAGACCGATGCTGTCGATATCGGTATCAAAAACCAATAGCCCGGCAAGTTGCTGACCGCCTTTGGTGATGCCAAATTCATTTGCTTGTTTGACCGAGTTAATCGTATCGCCACCGGCATTCGCCAGACCAATCACTTTCGCTTTCGACGCCTTTGCTTGCAACAGATAACCGGAGAAATCCGACGACGAAAGCGGATGCAACACCGAACCCAGCACCTTGCCGCCATTCGCCTTTACGACTGCGGTGGTATCTTTTTCCAGATTTTTTCCGAACGCGTAGTCTGCCGTCAGGAAATACCAGGTATCACCACCCCGCTTCACCATCGCCTTGCCCGTACCATTTGATAGCGCATAGGTGTCGTACGTCCAATGTACGCCGTACGGCGAACAATCCGCGCCGGTCAAGCGCGATGCGGCTGCGCCGGAATTCATGGTGATGCGCTTTTTCTGCTTGCCGACTTCTTGCACCGCCAGGCCCACGGCGGAGTTAAGCAATTCGGCAATCATGTCGACTTTTTGCGTGTCATACCACTCGCGCGCTTTGTTGGCTGCGATGTCCGCTTTGTTTTGATGGTCGGAACTGATTAATTCAATCGGCTTACCCAATACTTTGCCACCGGCATCCTCAATCGCCATTTTCGCGGCGACGACAGCGCCCTCGCCACCCACATCGGAGTAGAGACCCGACATGTCGGTCAAAACACCAATCTTGACGACGTCGTCCGATACCTTTGATTGCGCCAATACGCCGACACTCGCCAAACCTGCAATCAGCGTGACCCATCCTATTTTTTTCATGCTTCCATCTCCGGAAAATAACGATACCAAAACTTTTTTATACACCCAAATAGTCATGCAACATATCAGTCTTCGCGGCGAGTTCATCCTTATTGATCATCTCAACTATTTTGCCATGCTCCATCACGTAGTGTCGATCCGCCAATGGCGCCGCAAAACGGAAGTTCTGTTCCACCATCACTATGGTGAACCCCCTTTTTTTTAAGGTGATGATCATCCGGCCTAATTCTTTCACGATGACCGGGGCCAAGCCCTCGGTAATTTCATCTAACAGTAACAGTTCGGCGCCGGTGCGCAGAATCCGCGCGACCGCCAGCATTTGCTGCTCGCCGCCGGAAAGGCGCGTGCCTGGGCTGGTGCGGCGTTCCTTCAGATTGGGAAACATGCCGTAGATCTCGTCGATACCCATGCCGCCGTCGCGCACCTTCGGCGGTAACAGTAAATTTTCTTCGCAGCTTAGGCTGGAATAAATGCCGCGCTCTTCTGGGCAATAACCGATGCCCAAATGGGCTATCTTATGGGTCGGCCAAGCGACGATATTATTGCCATTGACCACAATCGATCCGCTGCGGCGGCCGACCAAACCTAAAATCGATTTCAGCGTAGTCGTCCGCCCTGCGCCGTTGCGGCCGAGCAAGGTCACGACCTCGCCTTTTTTTACGCTGAAATTCACGCCGTGCAGAATGTGCGACTCGCCATAAAAGGCATGCAAATCGCGCACATCGAGCAAGGCCTCACTCATGACTTACCCCGACATAGGCTTCGAGTACTTGAGGATTCTGCGACACGGTTTCGTAGGAGCCTTCCGCCAGCACCGAACCGCGCTGCAATACCGTAATGGTATCGGATAAATTTTCTACAACGCTCAGATTATGTTCGACCATTAAAATCGTACGATTCTTCGAAACGCGTTGAATTAATTCCGTCACGCGGCCGATGTCCTCGTGTCCCATGCCCTGCGTTGGTTCATCGAGCAACATCAGCTCGGGCTCCAGTGCCAGCGTCGTTGCAATCTCCAATGCGCGTTTGCGTCCGTAGGGCAGTTCGGCGGTAACGCTGTCGGCATAGGCGTCCAGATCGACTTCCTTCAGCAATTCATGGGCGCGTTCATGCAACGATTCGAGAGATTTTTCCGACTTCCAAAAATGGAAGCTATTCGTAAGCCTGCGTTGCAACGCAACGCGAACATTTTCCAGCACGCTTAAGTGAGGAAATACAGCGGAAATTTGGAACGAGCGCACCATGCCCTTACGCGCAACTTGGGCCGGTTTTTCCGCCGTGATATCGTGGCCGTTATAATGAATAGAACCCGTTGTTGGGCTCAAAAATTTCGTCAGCAAATTGAATACCGTGGTCTTGCCCGCGCCATTGGGACCGATTAACGCGTGAATCGCCCCGCGCTTGACGCGCAAATTCACATCGCTGACCGCGACAAAGCCCTTAAACTCTTTGGTAAGGTTACGGGTTTCGAGTATAAAATCTGAACTCATCGATTCGTTCTAATGAAGTCGCGAACAAGGTGTCCGCACAAAAAGCGTAAGAGTAGCCTAGTTCACACGTGATTGGAAGTTCCCGCTCGAGTGAATCGCCAGCAACCTATAATATATCGCCAAACCATACCATTTTGAGTAATTTATTCATGAATCAACCGAACCGCCCAACCGCCGCTACCGCGTCCGAGCCACTCATTCTGTGGGACGATTTCCATGGCGTGACGACGCTAACCCTTAACCGGCCGCGGCAATATAACGCATTGTCGAGTGCCGTATTGACGGCGCTGCAAAACAACCTAGACGCCATCGCCCATGACCCGGCGGTGCGCGTCGTTGTGATCGCTGGGGCCGGATCCGCTTTCTGCGCCGGCCATGACTTGAAAGAAATGCGCAGCCAATACGATGCCGCGTCGACCCAGGCACTGTTCGATCAATGCAGCCGCGTGATGCAAAGCATCATCGCGCTACCGCAACCGGTAGTCGCAAGAGTGCATGGAATTGCCACCGCGGCGGGTTGCCAGTTAGTCGCGCAGTGCGATCTTGCGATCGCCTCGAGCAACGCCACGTTCGCCACATCGGGCATCAACGTCGGTTTGTTTTGCTCCACCCCAAGCGTTCCATTGTCACGCAATATGGGGCGCAAAGACGCGCTGGGCATGTTGCTCAGCGGCGAATTCATTGACGCGCGAACCGCGAAAGAACGCGGCTTGGTGAATCGCGTGGTTGCGCCTGAACAATTGGATGAGGAACTCGACAAGATGATCCAAGCCCTCATTGAAAAACCCGCGTCGGTATTGGCGCTTGGCAAGAAAATGTTCTACCAGCAGCTTGAAATGGGGCTCTCCGATGCGTACACCTACGCCAGTGGTGTCATGACCAGCAATTTCATGATGCCCGAAGCCGCCGAAGGCGTGGATGCATTCATGCAAAAGCGCTCGCCTAAATGGAATCTGTAGTATCGAGTATTTTTATAACGATTTATCAATAATTTTTTGAGGAGAACACCATGAAATTCAAACTCGCATTGACCACAGCCGCACTCGCCTTTGTCTCAACTTTGAGCTTCGCCGCCGAACTCGCCAGCCGCGTCGGCCTCACACTCGAGGTCGCGAAACAAATCTCCGCCGCCGCCGAGGCCGAAGCGGCAAAGAATAAATGGACCGTCGCCATTGCCATCGTCGACGAGGGCGGCCATCTGATTCACCTCGCAAAAATCGACAACACCCAATACGGCAGCATCGATGTCGCGATTCAAAAAGCGCAAACTTCAGCGGCGTTCAAGCGCCCGACTAAAGTGTTTGAAGAAGCCATCGCCGGTGGCCGCAACGCAATCATCGGCCTGAAAGGCGCACTGCCGCTCGAGGGTGGCGTACCGATCATTCACGACGGCAAAGTGATCGGCGCGATCGGCGTGTCGGGCGTCAAATCCACCGAAGATGGCCAAATCGCGAAGGCCGGCGCCGACGCGCTCGCGGGGATTGTCGGAAAATAATTCTAAAGGGCGGTCGCCTAAGGAAACGGAAACGCGTGTTGCCTATGCTAGCGCCCGAAGACAATCGACCCGAGCAGGTCCGAAGGTTGTGCGGCGCAATAGTTGACTTCGCCTCCTAAACTGCGCGCAGCGGATCGCGGTTTGTAGGGTTTGCCAACATTCGGCTCGGACTTGAAATTTGGCGCAAACCCGCCGCTTGAACTCGCTACGCTTTAAAAAAGCGAACCTTCAGCGCTCAAGTTAACTGGGTCGATCAAATGCGACCGCCTTTGCCAAACGTGTTGTCGCACGCGACGGGATTATCTTTGCTCTTGGCGCTTCGTGCAACGCTCTGATTTCGCGACAAAGTGCCTACTTTTCTTTGTCGCGACGACTTTCGGCTGTGTTAGTAGCCCTAGCGCGACCAGAACTAGCAACGCGACCATCAGCGCGTAGGGCCGATGATTTTCGTCAGTTGGCAATACAGGGATGATGGAAGGCCAGGTGTTGATGGCGGTATGAAGGATCAGCGCTTTTTTCACACTGCCAGCCATGTGATTCACAAGCCATGCGAACAACACAGACATCGCGACAACGCTAAGCAAGAACAACGTAAGTGGAATGTGGTTTTGCGATGTGCCGTCAATAAAGAACGGCGGTAGGTGACAGGCGCCCCATACGACCCCTAAAATGAGGCTGGCCGTGCGCCAGTTGTAGCTTCTCTGCAAAATCGGCAATCCAAAGCCACGCCAGCCGAACTCTTCGCCAAGCGGCCCACCGACTAAGAAAACCAAAAAGAAGTTCGCCACCATCATGAGTACGCGTCCTATCGCTGGCGAGGGCGCAATGCTGCCGCCCAACGCGATGTGAACGGCCGCTGCGAAAGCCATGAGGACAAGGGGCAAGAAAAACGCCAGCGCTAGCCAGCCCGAGCCAAAACGCCATTGCAAACAGCGCGCAAGCCAAATGCGCAGACTGGCGCGCCCGCCGTTGTGAGTGACTAATATGCTGCGGCAATGCTGGGACCAACGCTACCCAGAAACATCAGTACTACTGCGAGCAATGACGATTGGGCTTTGATCAACGCAGACAGTAACCAGCATGTCCACGACCAGGCAAATGTCAGTGCGAAGAACATCGATATCGGCGTGCAAAACCAATTGCCGTCACGATTGGGTAAACGGGTGTTTCGCGTCATTTCTCAAACTCATACTCCAACGAGGTCGTTGTGGCGCGGTAGTACAGCTTTGCACCCCTGGGCAGTATCCAATCCACCTCGCCCTCTATTGGTACGCGCATACCAGCGCGCACGGTCTCGATCAAACCGTCTTTATTAAAATGAAATAGCAGCGTCACCGAGTGCGCGCCGTCGGTTAGCGTTGCATGGGCGGAGGTTTCATCGATTGCTTCCCACCGTACGCCCTGGCTTGGCAATAGGGCTGGCGGGTACCAGGCAACCTCGACAAAAAAGCGGATCATCTCGCCTTGCGCCATTTCAGCAGTGTCGGGCGTGTTGACTACCGTCACCAGAGCGAAGATCGCGCCGCGCATCAGCCCGCTACCCGCGATGGAAGCGTCATGTACGTGCACGGGCGCACCGGCCAACATTATAATCCGTGCATCCCATACAAAACCCGGACGTCGAGTGATGATTCGCTGCTTTGAGGTGAAAGGTTTCCACTGCTCGGCGGTTTCGCCCATGTTGAAGGCGCCAATGTGACTGGCAGACAGGGCGGCAATGATAGGCTGATCATCTTGTAAAGCCATACGAAAGTGGCGCTGTAGCGGTGCCAGCAACGCTTCTAGTTCCCGCGTGTCGAATCGTGCGGGCGCGGGGTTAGTCGAACCGCCTCAAATCGCGACAGGAATGTTCTGGCGCCATCGGCCCAGCGCCACGAACCTGAGAGCGCTGCAGCGACCGCCACAATCGCGAGTAAGCTAAGTCCAAGCACCAGCCATTTTAACCAAATCATGATGACGCTTTTGGAAAGTACGAGACAATCTGTCGCGCCTTGATGTGGAATGCGAGTCGGTCTTAAACCAACACCGCCTGAATCGGTCTGCGCAACGAGGGCGGCATCTTCGGGCCTCGGCCAAAGCGCACGATCAGATCAGGGCGCGAATTTCCAATACCAAGCCACGCTGCAAACTGAGGCCTGATCGTTGCAACTTCAACGGGTTGATTCAAAAACGCGTTGCGGATGCCGAGTGCGGTGGCGCGCAACGCAAAGCGCTCGTAACAACGGCCAACTTCAATCCAATGCGCCGGGTCGTTGGCTTCAGAGACGAAGACCGCGATACCGGCCGAACTGCGCATCTGGCGCGCATATTTGTCGTTCTCAGAGTTTTCAGTGAAAAATAGATCCATCAAATGTTTGCCTAGCCAAGGCGGCGCACTGGGATTTCCCGTCGATCGGGAGAACAGTCCATCGCCGGATGCGACTGCTTGACTGGCGTTGAAGCGAATCCAAGACTTCAATTCCGAAACGAATGCGGCATCTTTCATCTGCGCGCTATTGCCGCTGACGACGTACTCAAGCACACCCGCGATTGCCGGGCGTTCGGTGAGCAGAATAATGCGCACCCCCGCGCCCGTGCCTGCTTGTTCCAACAGCCGCATTTCATCAACAGAAAGCGGTTTGCCGTCGTAATCGGCGCGCGTGCATTGGCGATCCACAATGGATTGAAATAGTGGGGAGGCCTGTGCCGGCGTTGGCGCCAAGTTCATGACGATGCTGCCCGTGATCTTTTGCCCCATTACCATTTCGGCACGCAGCCCGTTGGCCAGCGCAGCGTGGGCAAGATTCTCCGCTGCACAACCCAAAGATACGAAGAGGTGATGGTTGTCCGGATCAACTGCAGGGCAGCGGCGCGACAGGTCAGGCTCAATCACGATAGCGCGCTCCTCGATACGAAATTTCCAACACTGCGTATTGTGGCTGGAAGGCGCCAACGTCGCGTAGCGCACCAGTTCGCGCAGCAGCGCCCCGCCGTCGGGGGATTTTGTGCTGTTATGCCGCCAAATTGATCGTGCCGCCTCCTCGTAGTTTGCATTCGATGAACACGCTGCCAGTGTGGGTATCGCGGCACTGGCGGCGGCGCCAAGGACAATTTGTCTGCGCGTCAACATGATGATTCCTTGATTTTGTAACAGGGGGTACGTCGCTAAAGATGCGTGTGAGAAAAATAGTACCTAAGCCGATTACTCGTTAACCACTTCGCCGGTTTGCGTGGCTTGAGCGACTGCAGCCGGCAGAGTCGCCTGATCCGCAACAACTCTGCCGTCCAGCAGTTCGATAATCCGATCACATCGCTTAGAGAGACTCAAGTTGTGGGTGACCAGCAAGAAAGTCGTGCCGCTGGTCACACCTACTTGTCGCATCAATTCAAATACACTTTGCGTTGATTGTGTATCTAAATTGCCTGTTGGTTCATCGGCCAGGATTAGCGACGGCTGCAGCGCGAGTGCTCGAGCGATGGCGACGCGCTGCTGTTGTCCACCCGACATATTGGACGAAAGATTATCCCGCCATTTGGTCAGTCCGACTTTTTCTAGCAACTCCTTTGCGGTCTCACGCATCGCGTCATCGGGATGACCGCGCTCAAGCATGATCGGCATCATCACGTTCTCTAACGCGGTAAACGCCGAGAGCAAATAGTGCGCCTGAAAGACAAAACCAATGGTGCGGCCGCGTAGCTTGGTAAGAGCCGCATCGTTGAGCGAAGCGGTGTCTTGCCCGTCGATAAATAATTTCCCACCGGTGGGACGATCTAGCAAACCGATGATGTTGAGCAACGTGCTTTTGCCCGAACCAGAGGGGCCGATCAACGCGGCAAATTCACCTTTTTTTAACACCAGGTTTATACCGTGCAACACTTCGGTTTCGTTGGGCTTACCCATGTCGAAAGACTTGGTCACACCTTCCAAACGCAGAACCGGAACTGCTACATTATCGACCTGAGCCGCAGCCGCAACGCTAGCCACGAATAGCCGCCACTGGATCTAGCCTTGCCGCGCGAACAGCCGGTGTGGCGGCTGCGGCCAACCCCGTAATGGTGGCAATGAGCGCAGCCCAGAAATATAGACTCACATTTACATCGATGACGAACATCGGTGTGCCGTCCGGATTTTTTGCGATGGTTTCCCAGAGGGAAACCATCGCGGTCGCCATCATCGAACCTAGCAATGAACCAAGTAGGCCGACAATTGCGCCTTGAATCAAGAAAACCCGCAAAATTTGCCCGCGCGTTCCGCCCATGGCGCGCAAGATGCCGATTTCCTTTCTTTTTTGTACGACCGAAACCACCAGCACGCTCGCGATTCCCGCCGCGACCGAAAGGGCAACGAATAGGCGAATGACCTGGCTGGACAATGTTTGCGCATTTAACGCGACAAATAATTGACTGTTGCTCGCAATCCACGAAACGGCATTGAGGCCCGTTGAGGCCGCGATAGATTGCGCGACAACCTCGGCTTGAAACGGCTCGACAGCGGTGAGGTCAATGCTCGAGACCCCACCGATCAAATTCAGTAAATTTTGTGCGGTGGAAAGCGCCACATAGACAGTACGTTGATTCGCGCCGCGATTTCCAAAATCAAAAATGCCCACGATAGTCAGCGTCAGATTACCCCCCGCCGCTGTTGCGACGCGAAGCTTGTCGCCTAATTGCACGCCGAGGTCGTTTGCGAGCTGCGTGCCGACCAGCATATCGGTGTTATTCATACGAAATGTACCGGCAATAATTTTTTCCGGTAGCGGCACGATTTGGACGTACTGCTCGGCATCAATGCCAGTGAGCGAGATTGCTTGACTGGCGTCACCGCGTACGGCAAACGCCGGCCCCGTCACCGTGGGCGATACGGCGAGCACGTCGGTACGGCTGTGCATTTCATCCCGAATCTTTTGCCATTGATCAACACTACTTAATCGCTGCGCGGGCTTTTGCACAGTGGAGAGCACCGACTGGCCAGGCTCGGACTTACGCTGCGGGGTGGCAATCGGCTTCGGTCGCTCTAAGGTGATGTGCGGCTGCGAACTGAGCACGCGCTTGAAAAGATTCGCCTGTAGGCCCGTTAGTAGCGCTGACATAAAAACAATGACCGCCACACCAATTGCCACACCCGAAATAATGAATAACGACTGCAGACGTCCTTCGCGCAAGAAGCGAATAGCGGCGATCCATTCAAAAGGCAATAGATTATTCATTTCTTTTGTATGGACATTGCGCGCGGACGCAAGCGTGTTCCATCGGCCACACCCTTTCCAGTGGATGGAAAGACTTGGTCACCGGCTTTCAAGCCGTCCAGTACTTCTACTTTTCCGCCACCGCGCAGCCCTAGTTTTACCGCCTGGTGTTTGGCTCTTCCGTTGGTGATCTTCATCACCCAAGGTTCGGTACCTGCACTGTCATGGATTGCTTCTAGCGCGACCACCAGGCCTTTCGCGCGGCGCGCCACTTCGATATCGACTGACACAGTCATGTCTTGGCGTAAATGAGGTGGTGGGCCAGGTACGTTTAGTTTGACTTCTACGGAACCCCTCGAAGGATCCACGGCCGGATTAATATAGGCGACCTCTGCAGGGAAGGATAAGCTTGGGAAAGCATCCGCCGCCGCGAGTGCTTTTTGACCAAGCTTAAGCCCGGCCAAATTGCGCTCGTCGATCTGTATGACTAATTGCGTCTGTCCTGTTGGGGATAACACCATTAATGCTTTACCCGGTTGCACTACATCACCGCGCTCCACGTTTCGGCCAATCAAAGTTCCCTCCACCGGTGCGTGGATGGTCGTGTAACCGAGTTTAGCCAGGGCTATGTCAAGACTTGCCTGGGTTTGCGCGAGCGAGGTCGTGGCTACCAGATAGTCGCTGCCACTTATGGAATTGGTCTGCACTTGCAATCCGGCGGCGTGCACTTGGCTTTCCGCTAGATCTAGATTCTTTTGCGCATCATCCAGTGCTGATCGTCCAACAAATCCTTGTGCTTGAAGTGCTTTCGTCCGCGCATGTTGTTTGGCTACATTCGTGCGATTGATTTGCGCTTGCTTTAGTGATTGCTTGGCGGCGGGCAAGCCAAGCTTGCGTATCTGGTTAAGCCGAGCCTCAGCCTGTGCGACCGAAGCCCTGGCTTGAGCCACCAGAGCTTGGGCTTCGCCGTCTTCCAAAGTAATCAGCCGTTGCTGCAGTTGCACTAACTGCCCTTCAACCACCGGAACTGAGGCCACGGTGCCGGTAATTTGGCTACCGATATCCACCCTTAGCGGTGTCTCGACACGACCACTTGCCACAATCGTTTGCACGATATCTTCGGTTCGAACAACTTCAACCGCCACCTTCGGCCCCAGCAGTTTTTGCGTAATAGCGTAGATAATGATCAATATCAACAAAAGAGCGATGCCAACAAGCCAGCGCTTATTGCTAAGCCTTGCCAGCGCTTCAGCGAATTTCATGTGGCCATTCCAAAGTTCAAACCGGTTGCCGAAAAATTGTGTCGCTGATCATTTAGCCTTTATTCAGTACGCGCCAAGTCACGTAACAGTGTTTTTATTCCATGTGGCGCTTGGCCGCGTCGCGGATTGATAGATGCTCTGTCCTGACAACCACGAGACTGCGAAAATGGCTCTAGAACCGGTTCGAATTCGTATACCGTAGCCACGACCACTAGCGTACTTTGGCGGTCGCGATTGCGCGACGCCTGGTGATTTCGGATGGGAGTTCAATGGTCGTCACAACGCAGTTGCCGCGCCGTCGGGTAGGTCCGGGTTGTGCCCGGCGATCAGATTGCCGTCTGTAACGACATGCGATTGCCAGTTGGGTGCTTTCGAGAATTTTGCACCGTTTTTATTCAGCATGTCTTCGACCAGGAAAGGCGCCGCATGTGTTAGCCCGGACGCAGTTTCTTCGCTATCGGTATACCACATGACGGATTTACCGTGCACTAAGGCTAAGCCGTCGATTGTATGGGTATGCTGAAAGGCAGCACGCACATGACACACGGCAGCCTGCGGTTTTCCGCTTGCGTACATGCCTTCAATAAGTGCGATGGAATCCCGATTCTCAGCGAGATCCCATGGCGAGCCATGACTTCCGGGATAGAACACCACATCGTATTGATCCGCAACGATTTCTGATAGTCCTTGGCACGGGCGGCGCCGGACTGTACTGAGTGTAATTTGCCATATCTGCGCTAACCAAACGAACTTGAAAATTGCCCCATGGTCTTTTCTTCTTAGGCGTCGGGTTTGGTTCAACGCGTTCGGCGCGGATCGACAATTTGACATTTAAATCATGCGTGAGCCAATTTTTGCGCGATCGGTTGCCGCCGAAACGATATCGGCGCCCCCAGAGGTTTAGTTAGTAGCAAAGGGTCGGATTCGCCGCTGGACAGGGCTTTCAATCGATCGATATCAAGTAACGTTATTTCTTTGCTATGCTCAATGCCGATGAGCTTTGCCGTCTGTAGTCGCCCTAATACGCGACTAACGGTTTCCAATGTTAGGCCAAGATAACTGCCGATTTCTTCACGCGTCATGCGCAATACAAAATGCGTGGCGGAATAATGACGTTCGTCAAAGCGCATGGACAAGTTCAACAAGAACGTCACTACGCGTTTATCCGCCTGCATGGTTCCCAATAAAGCCATGATTTGTTGTTCACGGACAATTTCCCGGCTTAACATCCGATTGAATTCAAGGCTAAGAGATTGAACCTTACTTGCTAGATGCATCAGGCGCTGATAGGGGATGATGCAAATTTCGCAGTCTTCAAGAGCGATGGCATCGCAGGAATAGATTTGGGAACCAATCCCGTCGAAACCCAGTAGCTCGCCATTCATGCGAAAACTAGTGACATGATCGCGACCATTTTCTAGCAACACACGAGTTTTGAAGAAGCCGCTACGAACTGCGTAGATCGATTCAAAATGATCTCCCATGTGATACAGCACATCGCCACGTTGGAGCCGTCGGCGAGTAAATTTCAGGTTGTCGTACCAGCGCTTGTCGTCAACGGCAATGCCTGCGGACCAACACAAATTCTGACTGGAGCAGGCTGCGCAGCCATCGGAAATAGACGCGGCACATCGAAATGAGTCACTCGTTTCAGAAGTGGGGCTAAAGGTATCGTCAAGACTCATATTGCTCTCCTGAGGGTATCGAAGCGGCTGCGGTAGCCCGATCCAAATAAGCCGGGTTCTTCTGATGAAAAACCCGCGCCCGCGTAGCGTCGCCGGATCGCGGCGAGAACCTCACTTGCTATTGCAATCCAACATGCTGCCTGCACCGTGGGCTTGTTAAAGGGACGATGTGTTTTAGGTGTCGAACTTAATTTTTGCTTCTTTTAGGCAAGAACGCCTCGCCGCGTGGGGTAAGGTAGCGCGGTGTGCTTTAGCAACCTTGTACTCAGCTTGCATCGATTTCTCATCCGCCTCGAGTGCGGCTTCCGCTTTGATACGCGTTACCTTCGCTTCAGCGCTACAAACGTCCTTTGCGCTGCCGGTGAGCGAATCGCATTTTTCTTTTGCGCCTTTGAAATTGGCGTCAATGGCATCTTCGCGCGCTTCTAGCTTGGCTTCGCCCGTACCCTGGTATTTAGCCTTAGCATCACCTTTGGCCTTGGTTCGGTCTGCTTTGGCGGTTTGCACACAAATATCACGATCGTTTCCCGACAATTCCCGACAGTGCAAACGTGCCGCGTCGTAGTCGGCGTCGGCGCCGGCTTGGCTTGTGTTTAGTGTCGATTTCGTCTGTTCCGTTTTTTCTGCCGCTGTTGCGTTAATAGCAGCACCCGTCAGAGCTATACCGGTCAATATTACGATAACCAAATTGCTCATAAATTAACTCCTCAAAGGTGTTAGGGCAGATCAATCTCGTTGCGATCGCATTTAGTTTTGGACGACCACGATTGCAATGCGGAAATTGCGATTTCTGAAATGAAGGTATTGCAACACGGAATGCAAAATATGTGCCACCTAGTTATTAGCACCCGTTTCTTGTTATCAAAGTAAGAAGTTCTTGCGCGTAGCAGAGGGATAAGGCGCTAGATCAGGTTGCCGTGCGGCAATACGGGCGTTGGGAGCGCCTAAATTTCAAATTGGAATTGCGTAAGACAAAGCGAACCTACGGTGACGCTGCTCTGATTTAGGTAAAACTTACACGCAATCGGAATTGTTTACCGATCTCCTCGTCGGACGAACGACAATACGCAGGCCCTTACCCAGGTGATCCTGAATCTCAACGGGCAGGCACGGAAGTTGCTCAGTCTTAATGACTGGAAAGGTTTTTGCGCAGTTTGAGCATTTCGAAACCGAAAATTCTCAACGTAATGGCGATGGCTTCCTCCTCCTTTACTTTCGGCGATTCCCTCTCTGGGGGTAAAGGTTAAATCCCCGCAACCAGCCGCGGGGATTTTTTTAGCTCGCGCATAGTGTGCGCTTTTACCTGAGAACCTCGGTCTGAGCTGAGTCCGATTTAAATACATTGCCAGGAGTCAATCTAGGTGCGGCTCCCGGCGCGATCTTTTAAAATTTTTCCAACCAAGGCCGCACTTCAATCTCCCACGTCCACGCGCTGCGATGCTGCCGATGCAATTGCAAATAGGTTTCGGCGATAGCGTCGGGATTGAGCCAACGATCGGTTGCTTTATCCGCGTCGTCGGTCGCATAGGTCGACGAAATTCCGCCGTCGATGACGACATGGGCAACATGAATGCCTTTCGGCGCCAGCTCGCGCGCCATGCTTTGCGCGAGGCCGCGCAGGCTGAATTTCGTCATCGCGAACGGCGCCGACTCGGCATGACCTTTCACGCTCGCCGTCGCGCCGGTGAAAATAATCGTGCCCTTGCCGAGCGGCAACATGCGCTGGGCCGCTTGCTGACCGACCAGAAATCCGCCGTAGCCGCCGACCAGCCAAGCGCGTTTCACTTTTTCCACGTCAAGCTCCGCGATCGGCCCGCGCGCGCGCATGCCGGCGTTGAACACCACCAAGCTCGGCACACCGATTTCACTACTGACTTGCGCAAATAATTTTGCGACATCGTTCGGCTCGCTCGCATCGCAGTAAAATGCGCGTGCTTTGATTTCATCCGCCAACGGCTGAAGCTTTTCCAGCTTGCGCGCCGCAAGCGCGACTTGCATGCCGTCGCGCGCGCACAGTCGTGCGATCGATGCGCTCAGCCCGGCGCCAACACCTACGATTAAGGCAACGTCATTGCTCATTGAAATTGTCTTTGCTTAAATCGAGCGTCCGCCGTCAACGGGAAACTCAACACCGGTGATAAAGTCGGCGTCGTCCGACGCTAAATACACACAGGCTTTCGCAATATCTGCCGGTGTTGCCAAGCGGCCGAGTGGAATATTAGCGAGGAATTTTTTCTGATTTTCCGGCGTATTTTCTACTCCGGAAAACAACGTAAACATACCAGTCGGCGACATCACCGGCGCGACGGCGTTGACGCGAATATTGTCCGGCCCAAGCTCGGCGGCCATGGCTTTCGATAACACATTCGCTGCGGCCTTCGAAGCGCTGTACCACACCAATCCTGGGCGTGGGCGCATTCCGGACACGGATCCAATGTTGATTATGCAGCCGCGCTTTTTTGCGCGCAGAATCGGCACTGTCGCCATGCTCATAAGGTAAATCGATTTGATGTTGACATCGAGCACGCGATCGAACGTTGCTTCATCAGTCTCCAACATCGGTTGATTCGGGTGGCTATAACCGGCGTTGTTCACAACGATGTCCAGCGTACCGAAATGTTTAAGTGTCGCGGCGACCAGGGCATCGATATCGGCGCGCTTGGTCACGTCGCACTTGATGGCGAATGCATTGGCGCCGAGTTCGGCGGCCACTTTCTTGGCGCCCTCCTCGTTCATATCAGCCACCGCAACCTTGGCGCCTTCAGCCACATAGCGACGCGAAATCTCTGCGCCGAAACCGCTCGCCGCGCCCGTGACAATGGCTACTTGGTCTTTCAATCTCATTATTAAATCCTCCTGGAACACGGTTCGATCAAAGCGCTATTATAGTTGAGCATCGCCACGATCCTTATTCAGCTTGCCGACTGGCAATGCATGTGCCAAGCGCCGCTCTGGTAGCGCCTCGTAGGCCGGCGCCTTATCGTCCCATGGAGTAAAATTCCGCGTTCGGCATCATGCCGGTCATGTTCGCCATGCGATTAGACAGCGCAAAAAACGCCGCGATGGCGCCGATGTCCCACGCATCCTCATCATTGAAACCATGGTCACGCAATGTGACAAAATCCGCATCGGAAATTTTCTGCGATTGCGTCGCCACCTTCATGGCGAAGTCGAGCATCGCGTGCTGTCGCGGCGTGAGACTCGCTTTTCGGTAGTTCACCGCGACTTCATCGGCGAGCAACGGTTGCTTCGAATAAATGCGCAGCATCGCACTGTGGGACACGACACAATAAACGCAATTATTCGCGCCGCTGGTGGCGACAACGATCATCTCTTTCTCCGCTTTCGACAAGGCGTTTTCCTTCAGCATCAGCGCATCGTAGTAAGCGAAGAACGCGCGAAATTCCGCGGGTCGACGCGCTAATGCAGCGAAGACGTTCGGAATGAATCCGGCTTTTTCCTGCACCTTAAGAATTTGTTCGCGAATGTCTTCGGGCACGTCTTTCAATTCCGCTAGCGGATAGCGGCCTGTAGCTTGGGACATATTTACGCCTCGTTTAAGTAAACTTTCTAGCGACTCGCGCCGCCCCATCCCCACCCCGGCCCTTCCCTTGAAGGGGAGCTCGTTGCCTGAGCGACCTTAATTCGCTAACAAGAAATCACGCACGGCAGCAACTTGTGCGTCATCCATTAACGCCGGCGCATGGCCGGTGTTCGGCACTTCGAGCGAGGCTACGTTGCTTCTACCAGCCTTCATCTGCGCCACGGTTTCCCGCAGCAATAAATCAGAATCGGCGCCGCGAATTACAAAAACCGGACAGCTCACCGCTTGCCAAAACATCCAAAGATTAACGTCTTGCATCACCGCGCCTTTGAAGACATCGGCAATG
>JANNMV010000123.1:0-4942 GCA_031398205.1 Pseudomonadota bacterium
TAGCAGATAGTCGAGCCGACGAACTTGAAACCACGTTTGGCTAAGTCTTTTGACATGAGATCGGATTGCGGCGTTTTTGCCGGCGCGTCGGCGTTCGTCTGCCAGTCACTAAGTAGGGGCTTACCGCCGATAAATTTCCAAATGTAAGCATCAAAACTGCCAAACTCTTTTTGCACATCGAGAAACGATTTTGCGTTTTGAATCGTCGCCGCAATCTTCAGGCGGTTGCGGACGATGCCCGGATCGGCAAGCAGGGCGCGGACCTTGGCGGCATCATAGCGTGCGATCTTATGCACATCGAAGCCATCTAGGGCGCGGCGATAGTTCTCGCGCTTCTTCAAAATGGTGATCCAGCTTAAGCCGGCCTGCGCGCCCTCGAGAATAAGAAACTCGAACAAGGTGCGATCGTCATGCACCGGAACGCCCCACTCCCGATCGTGATAGGCAACATAGAGCGGATCATCGCCAACCCAGGCGCAGCGAATTAGATTCGATTTCGTCATTGGCTTACCCAACCTCTCGGCGTCTTGATAGAATCGAGTTTACCCTAACCCTACCACTCTCTATTTCGCTATGAATGCTGCCCAATCGCTACCCAAGGAAATTTTCAAGGCCTACGATATTCGCGGCATCGTCGATCACAGCTTAACGCCGGAAATCGTTACCGCCATCGGCCAAGCCGTCGGCGCGGAAGCGGCGGCGCGCGGGCTGTCGACCATCGTCATCGGTCGTGACGGGCGCTTGTCCGGCCCGACCTTGTCGCAGGCGCTGGCACAAGGGATTCAATCCACCGGAATTAACGTGATCGACGTCGGCATGGTGGCGACGCCGATGTTGTATTACGCCGCCCACGAATGGGCGAATTACTCCGGCGTCATGGTAACGGGTTCCCACAACCCGCCGGAATACAATGGGCTCAAGATGGTGCTCGGCGGTGAAACGCTGTACGGCGATACCATTCAAGCGCTGCGCAGCCGCGTCGAGGCCGGCAATTTGAAGCAAGGCCAAGGCCAATATTCGCAGCGCAACGTGACCGATGATTATCTGAATAAGATCGTCGGACATATTAAACTTGCGCGGCCGATCAAGATCGTCGTCGACTGCGGCAACGGTGCGCCCGGCGCCTATGCGCCGACATTGTTTCGCCAGCTCGGCTGCGAAGTGATCGAATTATTTTGCGAGGTGGACGGCAACTTTCCGAATCACCATCCCGATCCGGCTCACGTGGAAAACTTGCAGGATGTGATCCGCACACTGAAATCGAGCGACGCGGAATTGGGTTTTGCCTTCGATGGCGACGGTGATCGCTTGGGCGTGGTGACGAAGGAGGGGAATGTCATTTTTCCCGACCGCCAATTGATGTTATTCGCCGCCGATGTACTGCGCCGCAAGCCCGGCGCGGAGATTATTTATGACGTGAAATGTACGCGCAATCTCAAACCGTGGATCGAGCAACACGGCGGCAAAGCCACCATGTGGAAAACTGGTCACTCGCTGATCAAGGCAAAAATGCGCGAGAGCGGCGCGCAACTCGCGGGCGAGATGAGCGGCCACGTTTTCTTCAAGGAGCGCTGGTTCGGTTTCGACGATGGCTTGTACGCCGGCGCAAGGTTGCTGGAGATTTTGAGCCGCGAAAAGAATCCCAACGCGACGTTGAATGCATTACCCGACGCCATTGCGACGCCGGAGTTGCAGATCAAACTCCAGGAAGGCGAGAACTACGCGTTGATTGAGCAGATGCAAAAAACCGCGAAGTTCGATAATCCGCGCGATATTATTACTATCGACGGCATGCGCGTGGAGTACGCCGATGGGTTTGGTCTGGCGCGCTCGTCCAACACCACGCCGGTGGTTGTGCTGCGCTTTGAGGCGGATAATGAAGCGGCGTTGAAGCGCATTCAGAATGATTTTCGGCGCGTGATTTCCGCAGCGAAACCGGATGTGGTGTTGCCTTTTTAGGCCTGCTAATTTACGCGGCCGCTAATTAGTTGTCATTCCCGCGCAGGCGGGAATCCATAGTGCCCGTGAAATTACAGCCGCCAAATGGATTCCCGCCTGCGCGGGAATGACGGGGTGGCCTAAGGCTACACGAATAGCCGGAAACGAACTTTTACCAATCTTGGAGGATTCATGGATTTAGGCATCAAAGGAAAAAACGCCATCGTTTGCGCCGCGAGCAAAGGCCTGGGCAAAGGTTGCGCGGTGGCCCTAGCGAAAGAAGGCGTCAACGTCACCATTACGGCACGTACCGCGGAAACGCTGGAGCAAACCGCGGCGGAATTGCGTAAGCTTGGCAGCGGCACAATTACAGCAGTCGCAGGTGACATCACGACGGTCGAGGGGCGCGCAAAAGTCTTAGCTGCCTGCCCTAATCCCGATATCTTAATCAACAATGCAGGCGGCCCACCGGCCGGTGACTTCCGCAATTTCTCCCGCGACGATTGGATCAAGGCCCTGGACGCCAACATGCTGACGCCGATCGAATTGATGAAAGCGACCATTGACGGCATGATCGCGCGCAAGTTTGGCCGCATCGTAAACATTACCTCGGCGGCGGTAAAATCGCCCGTCGATATCCTCGCGTTGTCGAATGGTGCGCGCACCGGGCTGACGGGATTTGTCGCCGGCCTGTCCCGGGCAGTGGCGAAGCATAATGTCACCATCAACAATTTGTTGCCCGGTCTGTTCGTGACTGACACCATGACCAGCCGCATCAGCGCCGGCGCAAAAATGGCCGGGAAAACCTACGAAGAAGTCGAGGCCGAACGCTTGAAGCCCATTGCCGCGGGCCGCTTCGGCAACACTGAGGAATTCGGCATGGCCGCGGCATTTCTTTGTAGCGCCTACGGTGGTTACATCGTCGGGCAGAATTTACTGATCGATGGCGGCGCCTACGGCGGAACAATGTAGCAACACACCAACGTGCCGATCGCGTCGTCTTGAATCTAGTGTCGTGACGCTAGTGGTCGAGCAACCCGTTGCGCATCGCGATCAAGGTGATCTCGGCAGAATTTCCGGCGTTGAGTTTCTGTTTGATGTTGTACAGGTGAGTGCCCACCGTGCGCGGACTGAGGAATAATTTCTCGGCGATCTGCGCAACGGATTGGCCCTTTGCCAAGAGCATAAACACCTCGAATTCGCGATCCGACAACACTTCGACCGGATTTTGTTCACCCGTCAATTGCTGCACCGCCATGGCTTGCGCGAGCTTCGAATCAAGAAAAGTCTTCCCTTTGAAGACTTGGTGGATCGCCTGGATCAACTCTTCGGCGGCGCTGCGCTTGGACAAATAACCGACCGCACCGGCTTTAAGTAGGCGCTTGGGGTGGCTGCTGTCTTCATGAGCGGATAGGATCAACACTTTTGCCGCGGGATCCTTTGCCAACAGTCGTGTGACGGCTTCCAGTCCACCGATTCCGGGCATGGAAATATCCATTACG
Organism: Pseudomonadota bacterium; assembly: GCA_031398205.1. Taxonomy (GTDB): domain Bacteria; phylum Pseudomonadota; class Gammaproteobacteria; order Burkholderiales; family JALYOK01; genus JALYOK01. The sequence continues at coordinate 3,441 of JANNMV010000123.1, forward strand.
ACGACATCCGGCTTTATTTCGGGATAGCGCTTAATCGCCTCTTCACCGGACTCAGCCTCCGCGACAACTTCGATGTCGTCCGCGCCCTGCAACAAGAGTTTAAATCCCATCCGCACGACGGCGTGGTCGTCTACCAGCATCACGCGAATCGAACTCAAACCGGGGCCTCCGCAATCCGTATCGGTAACGTCACGCTGATTCTTACTCCGTCTTCGCTATGCAAATTAAAAGTCCCTCCCAAACCCTCGGCACGCTCGCGCATGCCCATGAGTCCAAAGCGTTCTTCCCTCCCCGCGTGATCGGGCGGCAATCCCTTGCCATTGTCCTGCACTTCCAGCGTTAGGCAGGCGTCGGCCTTCACCGTTACCTTAGCCCGGCTCGCGCCGGCGTGGCGCACGATGTTGGTAAAACATTCTTGCACCATTCGATACGCGGCAATGCTCACATCCGCGTCGATATTGCTGAAATCACCTTCCACGATCAAATCAAACTCGACGCCGGGATAACGCGTTTGTTGCGATCCGACCAGTTCCTGCAAGGCATCGCGCAATCCCAACCTATCCAGCGCCAACGGCCGCAGTTGCCGCACCATGCCGTGCATTGAATCATACATTTGCCCCGACACGTCGACGATCATTTGCGCGGCCGCTTGCAACTCAGGATTTTTATCGCGCGTTCGATTCACCAACGAGGTCGCAATGGATTTGACTGCGGTCACGGATTGGCCGAGTTCGTCGTGTAACTCTAATGCGAGAATGCGCCGTTCCTCTTCGATGTGACGCTGAATAATCTGTGTCAGCTCACGATTCTCTTTCAGTTCAAGGGCGGTTTTTTCGGCTTGACGTTTGACCGTAAAACTTTCTTCGATCGCCTCGGCCATGCGGTTAAACGTATCGGAAATCGCCGCCATTTCGCGCAATTTGAAGCGCGGCAATCGTGCGTGAAACTCGCCCAGTTCCATTTTTCGCAGCCCGCTTAAGATGTCCTTCACCGGATTTAGCGCCCTGCCGGCAAACCAAAACACGATCAAATTGACCAACACGAAAAGCGCCAAGGACAACCAAAACAATCGCAGCAGATCATCCCACGCATCGAGCACAGAACGCGAAGGTTCCGGCAAAATTCGCAACTTGCCGGGCCCGACATCGAGCGTAATCGGTTCAACCGAGGGAGAAACCAGCTTGGTAAACCACACGGGCGCCGCTTTCCCGGGCTTATAAGGCGAAGCGGGCGATTCGTATAAAGGCATGCCGATGGCGCTGTCGAGGCGAATATCGTGGGCACGCACCCGCCCCAATTGATCGAGAAAGCCCACTAGCGCACGCGGCGTGGTTGCGCCCCCTTGGATTTGTTCCGTCTTGATCACATTCTCCAACAACTGTACCGTGACCTTGGTCGCGGCCTCCATTTCTTCGCGGATGGCGCGACGGGAACCGTCGATCTCCAGTGCCGCCAGGGCAATGAGAAATACGATCATGACCAGCGTAATCAGCAGATTGATA
>JANNMV010000214.1:0-3541 GCA_031398205.1 Pseudomonadota bacterium
ACGGGCAAATACAAGGATGCGAAGGGAAAGGGCACTTACAAGGGCAAAGTCACCGCAGACAGTTTCATAGAAACCGGCGAAGGCGAGCTGGAGCAATAGATCACCCGTATACATCCGTTCATCAAAACATCTATTTGGAGAAACGTCATGAGCACGAGGTCATTTGTAGCAAGAGCATTTGGATCCACACTTTTCTTAGTTCTATTGGCCGGGCTCGCCCAGGGTCTGCAAGCGGCGGAGAAGAAAAAAATCGTTTACACCATCAAACCGGGGCCGGTAGTGTCCCGCACTGTCATGAAACCAGGGGATCATCCCGAACACCGTTTGATTCAGCAGGAGCAGACCAGTATGACCACTAGCGACGACCCCGACTGGAACGCGGTCCCTGTCACCACTTACAGCACCAGCGATGTGACCGCCGGCAACGGCAACATCTCGGGCTACGCGGCGCGGACGCATCAAAACGGCGACCAGACCTTTTACAAGTTCCAAGGCGCAATCAAATCGAGCGGCGCGGGCCAGGGAACCGGGGAGGGGAAAGTGGAGTTGATAGGCGGCACCGGAAAGTTCAAAAACGCGAAAGGCAGCGGCGCGTACTCAAGCAAGACCACGTCAGATGGCACCACGTCAACCGTCACGCTTGACGTTGAATATTAGGCATAAGTCACGTTGCCCTTTACCCGATCGTCTATCTGGATTGCATCCACGCCAAGGTACGTGACGCCGGCGCGGTCCGGCGTCATGCCACTATTCAAAACCTCGCACCGGTCGACTGTGCTCGCCCGTTCTATAACAATGAACAACAGATTGCAGCATAATTAGTCGCCTTGACCGTCTACTAATAAATGCAACCCTACTCATATTGTGTGAGATCACTGTGCCAGGCGCCGCTCCTAGCTTGATTGGTAGGCATGCATGCATGAGGAGTCAATAACCACGCGCGTCTTCAGGCACACATTGTAGGGAATTTTGCTGCGCTTATTTGCGCAACACGTCGAAGATTTTTTTCGCGATGTCGGTGCTGGCTTTAACTGGATTAGCGCGCATGGCTTTTTCTTCGTCGGCCATCATCACAAATAGGCCGTCGAGGGCTTTTTGCGTCACGTAGTTTTCGACGTTGGATTCGTTTTCTTTGACTAGGCCGAGCTTGGACATCTTACCGGCGACGGCGTTATATTTTTGCGCCAAGCCGATTTTTTCGATGGCCTTGACGACGATGGGCAAGAACTTACCACGCAGCGGCTCTTCCGTGGACTTGCGGAAATATTGCGTCGCGGAATCGTCACCACCGCTGAAGACGCCTTTAACGTCTTGCACCGACATGCTCTTGACCGCGCCGACGAATAATTCCTTCGCCTCCGGCACGGCGGCTTCCGCCGCGCGATTCATGGAAAGCACTAAGTCGTCGGCCTGCTTTTTCATTCCGAACGCGCGCATCATTTTTTCCGCGTTCTGCATGGCTTTGGGCAACGGGATTTTAACTTTGGCATTGGAGAAAAAACCGTTCTCCTGGCCGAGTTTTGATACGGCGGCGAGCGCTCCTTGTTGCAACGAATCCTTCAAGCCCGTCGTCATGTCGGTTTGCGTAAACTGGTCGAGGATGCCGGCGCGCGCTGAACATGCGGAAATGAAGCAGAGCAAAATAAAAGCAAAACGATACATAAGCTACCTCGTGTGGTTGACGACGGATTTCGTCATTGCGGCCACTTGGCCTAGAATGGCGTTTGCGAAAGCTTGCACAGACAACGCGTTGGTACGCAAATTGTGACACAAATAGTTGAAAGAATAGAAGTTCGCCATTCGTAAACGGATGTTTGCGTTCGGCGTTAGTGGTGAAAACAATTAAGATTGCTGGAGTTTGGCTGGTTACGTCGGCCGCTGTATGGGCCTGATCAATTTCATCCCTATGAAAGGACTAAAAAAATGACTCGTAACTCGCTCTCGATTTGCGCGCTTGCAATGACGGTATTCTTATCCGCCTGTGGCGGCGGCGGTGGTGGCGGTGGCGGAGGTGGCGGTGGCACAGCAACGATCGACACGCCGGTCAGTATTACCGGCGCCAATTTCGCGCGCGTCGCCAGTCTGGCGGTTCGCAGTAACTTGATCGTTGCCGATTCGCCTAACTTTAACGAAGGTTATCCGGCTGCGGTTGTCGCCAGCGCGCCCTCGCCCTCGGTCAACCTGATGAACCTGTCGCGCATGCAGTTAGTGGAAATCAATAAGGTGAAACCCAGCGAAATGGTTAGCGCGGAGGCGCCGATCGGCGCTGCCCCCGTCGGTGGCACAACGGATTGCGGCGCTGTGGGGGACGGGACGAAAACCAAAACTTTTGTCGACGGCGATAATGAATTAACGACACGAGAGGTAGGCGACAAACTTACCATCGTGTACACGGGCTGCAAACTCGTGCTGCAACAAGAGGCGCAAAACTGTGTCTTGATATCTGCACCGGACAAGATCGTCACATTGAATGGGACGGTCGAAACGGAAATCACCGAAGTTACTTCTCCCGCCGTTTTCAAGTCGCAATTGACCTATACGAATTTAAACGTATCTACGACCCGCGGCGCCACCATAATTAACGGCAAGTTGTTAATAGCGCTCGCCGCCGGTTCGCCGCAGATCACGCTTACATCGGTTACTGGCAGTCCATTTACGCAAGCCGGCGGTGGGGTAACAGAGAGGTTGCGAAATGCAACGATTCAATACGATGACAATCAGCAAGGTTGTGACCCGAATCGTGTGAATAACAACAATTACACTATCTTCAACTCGACTACGGGCGAGGTTGCCAGCAGTGATCTGGGTTTTGTCACGGTGAGCGTCACATCGAACCTGGGAGGCGATAGTGATTCTCCCGGCGGTGGTTTTCCAGATACCGGAAGTATTCGGATTGCTAGTGACAATGGCTCAAATATGACCATCACCGCTGCAGGGAGCAGTACGGCGAACGTCGTGGTTAACGGAACCGCGATCTCGTGCACGCCTACTTGGCTTCAAATTTTCGACGGTAACTTACCGAGCGGCTGTCAATAATTGATGCATTGGCCAGTGACTAGTCGACTGTTCGGGCTTATAGCGGCTTTGTCACTGCTCGCGCAGGCGAGTCACGCCGAAGAGGCCACGTCCCTCAGCCTCGGCGTCTCGGCGCTGTCCTTCCGGTACGCGGAATTTCCCGACGATGCGCGCCTGCGCAACAAGGAAACAGGCATTTTGCCCGGCATCAATGCGGCGCTGAAACTCACACCGGGTTCCTGGCGTATCGGGTTGGCGGGTTCCGCCCATGGCGGCGAGGTCGATTACGATGGCGCAACAACGTCGTTTCGTCCTCATCAAACGCGCACGGATACGCGTATTTTCAACGGCATGGCGTCGTTGGGCTATGAATTCGCGGCGAGCGAGCGAGTCAGTTTGACGCCTTATCTCGGTGCGGGATACCGCTACTGGAAGCGCGACATTCTGCCGAATAGGGGCGTCGGTGGGCTGCTCGAAGAGTATCGCTGGTCTTATGCAGCGCTGGGGCTGGAGCTGGCATGGCAAA
>JANNMV010000272.1:0-6188 GCA_031398205.1 Pseudomonadota bacterium
TCTAAGTTCGATCTGGCGGCGCGTGTGTATAAAGGTGCGCCAGCTCCCATCAATCTCAAGGTTCCACCTTATATGTATGTAAGCGATACGCGCCTAGTCATCGGCGACGACCGCCAAGCGAAGGGAGCCTAAGCCATGGCCTCCAATAATAGCGGCGGCTTCATGGCTTGGATCGACGAACGTTTCCCGTTCACGGAAACGCTGAAAAAGCACATTACCGAATACTATGCGCCGAAGAACTTCAATTTTTGGTATTACTTCGGCTCGCTGGCGATGTTGGTCTTGGTGTTGCAAATCGTCACCGGCATATTCCTGACCATGAACTACAAGCCCGACGCGAAGCAGGCCTTCGCGTCGGTCGAATACATCATGCGCGACGTCGATTGGGGCTGGCTGATCCGCTACTTGCATTCCACTGGCGCATCGATGTTCTTCGTCGTGGTGTATCTGCACATGCTGCGCGGGATTATGTACGGTTCTTATCGCAAGCCGCGCGAATTGCTGTGGATTTTCGGCATGGTGATTTACGTGGTATTGATGGCTGAAGCGTTCTTCGGTTACCTCTTACCCTGGGGCCAGATGTCCTACTGGGGTGCACAGGTGATCGTCAATCTGTTCGCCGCTGTCCCGTTTGGTGTCGGCGAGCCCTTGGCGCAGTGGATACGCGGCGACTTTGTCATCTCCGATGTCACCTTGAATCGTTTTTTTGCGTTCCATGTCATTGCATTACCACTCGCCTTGGTGGGGCTGGTGTTTTTGCACATCGTTGCTTTGCACCAAGTGGGCTCGAACAATCCGGACGGTATCGAGATCAAGAAAAACAAAGATCCCAAGACCGGCTTGCCGTTGGACGGCATTCCGTTCCATCCCTACTACACGGTCAAGGATTTGGTCGGTACGGTCGGGTTCCTGGCGATCTTCTCGGCGATTTTGTTCTTCGCACCGGATATGGGCGGTTATTTCTTGGAGTACAACAACTTCGTCCCCGCCGATTCCTTAAAGACCCCGGAACACATCGCGCCCGTTTGGTACTTCACGCCTTTCTACGCCATGTTGCGCGCGGTGCCGCCGATGTTCGGATCGCAATTCCCAGGTGTGTTGGTGATGGGTGTCGCGGTCGTGATCTTCTTCGTCTTGCCGTGGTTGGACAAAGGCGTTGTGAAGTCGGTTCGCTATCGCGGCTCGTTGTATAAAGGTTGGCTCGCGGCGTTTATCGTGTCGTTCGTCATTCTCGGTATCTGTGGTGTGCTGCCGACCAGCGTCTGGGGCCAATTCGGAAAAGAACTACCGATCATCGGCGGTGTCGATGTCGCGACCTTCGTCGCCCGCATCTTTACCATCGTTTACCTCGCGTTTTTCTTCCTCATGCCGTGGTACACCAAACGAGATAAAACCAAACCGGAACCGGAGCGGCTGACCTGATGCGTAAACTATTGCTAACTCTTTTGTGGGTTCCCGCGTTCGCGTTCGCGAACACCGCGATCGAGCTGGATCACGCGCCGATTAATTGGCGCGACAAAGCATCGTTGCAACGCGGCGCGAAAAATTTCATCAACTATTGCTTGAGTTGCCACAGCGCAAACTACATGCGCTACATCCGCTTGCAAGACTTGGCGCTGAGCGAGGATCAGATTAGGGATAACTTGATACTGACCGGCGTGAAAGTCGGTGAAACGATGTCTATCGCGCTCAAGCCGGCCGATGCCAAAGCATGGTTTGGTGCGCCGCCGCCCGACCTCACCGTGATTGGGCGCTCGCGCGGCGCGGATTGGCTTTACTCTTACCTGCGCGGTTTTTATCGCGACGATTCCAAACCGACCGGCTGGAACAACACCGTGTTTCCGCAAGTTGGCATGCCTCATGTGTTGTACGAACTGCAAGGCGAGCAAGTCCTGGTCACGGAAAAATCCGAGCACGGCGAGAAGCACAAACTACGTTTGGTTAAGCCAGGCACATTGACACCCATTCAGTACGATCAGTTCGTCGCCGACCTGGTGAACTATCTCGATTACATGGGCGAACCGCACAAGGCAAAACGCATCCAGACGGGCATCATAGTGATGTTCTTTCTCGCGCTGTTGTTCCCGCTCGCGGTGATGCTGAAAAAAGAATATTGGAAAGATGTGAAGTAACCGGCCCAAGGCTCGCGCGAGCGCAGCCGCAAGCCTTTTCGGGACTAGAAAAACTATGATGACTTTGTACTCAGGCACCACCGATCCTTTTAGCCAGCGCTGCCGTTTTGTGCTGTTTGAAAAAGGAATGGATTTTCAGATTATCGATGTCGATTTGTACAATAAGCCGGAAGACATCGCGGTGATGAATCCCTACAACCAAGTGCCGATTTTGGTCGAGCGCGATCTCGTTTTGTACGAGTCCAACATCATCAACGAATATATCGACGAGCGTTTCCCCCATCCGCAGTTGATGCCGGCGGATCCGATCATGCGCGCGCGCGCGCGGCTGTTTCTCTATCGTTTCGAGAAAGAACTGTTCAGCCAGATCGATAATTTGGACAGCGCCAGCCAACAAAAATCCGATAAGGCACGGCAGATTATTCGCGATAATTTGGTGCAGATCGCGCCGGTATTCACCAAACAAAAATTCATGCTCGGCGATGAATTCTCCATGCTCGATGTCGCTATCGCGCCGCTCCTTTGGCGCTTGGAGCACTACCAAATCACCATGCCCAAGCAAGCCGTGCCGTTGCTGAAATATGCCGAGCGCATGTTCACTCGGCAAGGGTTTATCGACGCCATGACGCCCTCTGAAAAGGCGATGCGCAAGTGACCGCGGAAATCAGCACTAAGCCCTATCTCATCCGCGCCATTTACGAATGGTGCGTGGACTGCGGCTACACGCCTTACCTAAGCGTGGTGGTGTCTGATGCTTGTAGGGTGCCGATGGAATTTGTTAGGAATAACGAAATTGTACTCAACGTCAATCCTTCGGCCACGCGAAATCTAAAAATCGACAACGACTGCGTGCATTTCTCCGCCCGTTTTAACGGCGTGTCGCGTGAAGTCTCGGTGCCTATTGGCGCCATCGCCGGCATTTTTGCGCGGGAGAACAGCGAAGGATTGCTGTTCAAAGTCGAAACCGAAACGCCTGCGCCGATAGACGCCACGGTAGCCGTCGAGGCAGAAGAAAAAGGTAAATCCCGTATCACAAAGCGAGAACGCAATCACCTCAAAGTAATAAAATAGGTTTCGATTGATCCGGCGGCATCGCCAGGAGCCGGACGGATACTGGATCGTGGCATGGCATAGCCTGACAGGCGCTCTGCTGTTGCCGTTCAGGCCATGCATTTTTAGAACTTTTATCACCCGTGGCGCCTCCAAGCCATATCCAAACGCCGGCATAGCTCAGTTGGTAGAGCAGTTGATTTGTAATCAGAAGGTCGCGGGTTCGATTCCTGCTGCCGGCACCAATTACCCTTCCAAGGGTGTCCAATAGAGTACAAAATATAATTAAATAACAGATAGTTAGGCCTGTTTTATGTCCAGGCATGTCTTACCACGTCCATTGAAATCTACCCGCATTATGGGTAGAATTTGCGGGTAGATTCAGTTTTCAGGTGATCGCTTTGAAAATCTACCCGCACAAGGACAATATGCTCACGGACAAACAAATCCAAAATGCCAAGGCCCGCGCGACACTTTATCGATTACTCGATGGTGAGGGCTTGTACCTTGAGGTATCGTCTGCCGGTGGCAGGCTGTGGCGCTTTCGCTATCGCTTCGCTGGCAAAGAAAAAATGCTCGCGCTCGGGAAGTATCCTCAAGTACGCGGCCCGGCGGCGCGTAAACTTGCCGGCGAAGCCCGACAGGTGCTAAGTGAAGGTCGCGATCCAGGCGCGGAAAAGCAAGTGGCGAAAGAACGTGCGCGTATCGCATCTGACATCACTTTTGAAGCCATCGCTACTCAGTGGCACGCCAAACTCAAGCTTGCCGATAGCACCCGAGCAAAACATGTCGCGTTTTTTGCAAATGACGTATTCCCGTGGTTCGGCAAGCGCCCCATCGCTGACATTGCAGCGCCCGATCTGCTTGCGGTGATCCGTCGTATCGAGGGACGCGGTGCAATGGACATCGCGCGGCGCGTGCATAACCTTTGTGGCCGCGTGTTTCGTTACGCCGTTGGGCACGGGCTGTGCGAACGTGATCCATCAAGGGATATTGAACTGCGCGATATTTTGCCGCCGGCCGATGTACAACACCACGCCAGCGTGACCGAGCCGAGCGCCGTAGGCGGTCTACTGCGCGCTATGGATGGATTCTCGGGCGCGTTTGTAACTCGCTGTGCTTTGCAGCTCGTTGCGCTGGTTTTCGTGCGCCCCGGAGAACTTCGCCACGCCGAGTGGAAGGAATTTGATTTCGATAAAGCAGAATGGCGTATCCCCGGCAACAAGATGAAAATGGGCGAACAGCATATCGTTCCGCTATCGAGTCAAGCCCTCGCCATCCTACGAGAGATTAAGCCCCTCACCGGACAAGGACGATTTGTCTTTCCCGGCGAGCGTACTAACGCGCGCCCCATGAGTGAAAACACGATCAATGCCGCTCTACGCCGATTGGGATACACGAAAGACGAAATGACGGGGCATGGTTTCCGCTCAATGGCTTCGACGCTCTTACACGAACTGGGGCATCCGCATGCGGTGATCGAACGGCAATTGGCCCACGGTGAGCGAAACAAGGTGAGTGCGTCTTACAACTTCGCGGAGTATTTGCCGGAACGTCGCGCCCTGATGCAACAATGGGCAGACTACTTGGGCAGGTTGAAGGCTGGGGCAGAAGTGATTCCCCTGCGCGGTAAGCGAACTTGATTTTCACGACTTAGTTGATCCGACATCCTGGACTTCTTTGGACGTTGCCGAACTATTCTGAAACTGATATAAATACAAATGAAGCCGATTACGTGGCTGAGTAACAGCTTGGAACAAGTGCGGGAATTCCCTGATGATGCGCGCCGCGAGGCGGGGTTCGAATTGGGCGAGGTTCAGAAGGGACTTAACCCTTCGGACTGGAAACCCTTGACGGTAGTAGGCGCGGGCGTGAGGGAAATTCGAATTCATACCGAAAACGAATATCGCGTGATGTATGTCGCTAAGTTTGCGGAATCGATCTACGTCTTGCACGCCTTCGCCAAGAAAACGCAGCAAACGTCGAAGAAAGATATTGAACTCGCCAGCCAGCGCTATCGCGAGTTGGTAAACGAAAGGAAATAAGCCATGGCAACGAAATTGAAAATGACCGTCGGCAGCGATAACGTGTTTCGCGACATCGGCTTTCCAGAAGGCGAAGCCGAAAATCTGTTACTGCGTAGCGAACTCATGTCCCAAGTGCGAGAAGTGGCTCGAGGCTATACGCAACAAGAAGCCGCCAAGATGCTCGGGATCACCCAGCCACGCCTCAATCAATTGCTCAAGGGCAAGATTTCATTGTTCAGCCTTGATGCGCTCGTGAACATGCTCGCCAAGGCGGGAATGCGTGTGAGCATGAAGGTGAAGAAAGCGGCTTGAGGCACATCGCCAATGCTTAACACCACGCAATTCCTGCGCAACCCAAAACGCAAGCCAACTCACCCCGGCGCGATCCTGCGAGAGGACGTGCTGCCCGCGTTACGCATGACGCAAACCGAATTCGCCCAGCGCCTCGGCGTTTCGCGCTTAACCGTATCGGAAATCGTGAATGAAAAACGCCCAGTATCGGTCGATATGGCGATCCGCCTTGGCAAGCTGCTCGGTAATGGTGCGGGATTGTGGCTCAGGCTGCAACAGACGCTTGACGTCTGGGAGCTTGAACAATCGGGCGGGTATGAGCGTATCGAGCCCGTAGAGGTTAAGACGGCATAATTCAGTTTGCTGCGCCTAGCCCGAGACTGATCCTCGAGGGCAAAAATCTGGCCCCCTTGCCCGACTGGCGCGGCGCCCACTCAAGGGCGAACGTGAAGGGGCGCGATCAATGAAAAAGCGATATACCGGGGAACTTGCGAAGCCGCTAAAAGAAATCCCGTGGGGACGCCATGGACTATATGCAACTGACGAGGACATGGAAAAGATTTCACAGGAGGCCTTTGACGAGGAAGCAGCCCATGTCGCAGCCGGGCTCCGCGCTGCGTTGGTTGACCGCGAATTCGCCCTTGACCTGCTGCGCCATGCCTCGTCCTCCATGCGGGTGAGGCCTCAT
>JANNMV010000320.1:0-3712 GCA_031398205.1 Pseudomonadota bacterium
CACCGGCAACAGTTCACGGATGTTGGACACTTTTTTGTCGTGCAGCAGAATATACGGATCCTCAAGCATGGCGATCTGCTTTTCCGGATTGTTGATGAAGTAGGGCGACAGATAACCACGATCGAATTGCATGCCTTCAACCACTTCCAGCTCATTTTGCAAGCTCTTGCCGTCTTCAACCGTGATCACGCCTTCTTTGCCGACTTTGTCCATCGCATCGGCGATGATTTTGCCGATATCGGCGTCGGAGTTCGCGGAAATGGCGCCGACTTGCTCGATTTCCTTGCTGGTGGTGCACGGCTTGGAAATTTTCTTCAGTTCGCCGACTACTGCCTCAACGGCTTTGTCGATACCGCGCTTCAGGTCCATCGGGTTCATGCCGGCGGCCACAAATTTCATGCCTTCATGGATGATCGATTGCGCCAGCACCGTCGCCGTCGTGGTGCCGTCACCGGCGATGTCAGAGGTTTTGCTCGCAACTTCTTTCACCATCTGCGCGCCCATGTTCTCGAAGCGGTCTTTCAGCTCGATTTCCTTGGCGACGGACACACCGTCCTTGGTGACCGTGGGGGAGCCAAAGGAACGCTCCAGCACTACATTACGGCCTTTCGGGCCGAGGGTTACTTTAACTGCGTCGGCCAGGATATTCACCCCAGCGACCATCCGCGCACGGGCGGAATCGTGAAAACGTACGTCTTTAGCTGCCATTTGTAACTCTCCTAAATTGATGTAAGTGGTGGCTTACTAGCCGACGATGCCAATGATATCGTCTTCACGCATATGCAGAAGATCATCGCCATCCATCTTGAATTCGGTGCCGGAATATTTTCCGAACAGTATCTTATCGCCAGCTTTGACGCCGATCGGGATCAGTTTGCCGTTTTCGTCGCTCTTGCCCGGGCCTACGGCCACAATTTCGCCTTGGGACGGCTTTTCGGTTGCGGTATCGGGGATCACAATACCACCGGACGTTTTGCGCTCTTCCTCAATACGCTTGACGATAACGCGGTCATGCAACGGACGTAATTTCATCACTCACTCCTTAATTTTCAACACGATAACAATGGGCCGAGGCCGTAAAACACCTCGACCATGGATTCAGGAACTGTTAGCACTCATAACTAACGAGTGCTAATGATAAGGGCTCAAGGACGAAAATTCAAGTGTTCTATGGGAAAATCAGGCTTTTGAGCGCTTAAAAGAAACCCTGCCACGAGCCAAACTCCGCTTGCCTCCCGGCAATGGCATGCCAGAGCGCCAATGGCCCGAGGCCAGCCCCTATCGGCGCGGCTCCTGGCATGCCGTATTTTTGGGGAGTCTGAAACACGAATATTCTCTTTAACCACGAGTCCGTGGTTTAAAATCAGCGCTAACTTCACACACGGAAAATCCATGCCCGCCCTGCTCGTTTCCACGCAAGAACTCGCCGCTCGTCTGAGTAACGCCGATGTTGTCGTTTGCGATTGCCGCCACGATTTGATGGACTTGGAAAAAGGCCGCCGCGCCTACGCCGAGGGCCATATTCCCGGCGCGCATTTTCTACATTTGGATGAGGACTTGTCTGGCAAAAAAACCGGCACGAACGGCCGCCATCCTTTGCCGGACATCGCGGCCTTCGCCAGTAAAATGGGCGCCATCGGCATCGATAGCAACAAGCGCGTCATCGCCTACGACGATGCCGGCGGGCCCTATGCCGCGCGGCTGTGGTGGCTGCTACGTTGGCTCGGCCACGATAATGTCGCAGTGTTAGACGGCGGCATCAACAAGTGGCTGGCGGAAGGTCGGCCGACGGATCGAAACCCGCCGAACGCGCGACCCGCTAAGTTTGTGGCAACGCCAAAAAACGCCATGACCGTGGACGCCGATTTCCTCATGGCCAATATCAAACAGTCAACGTCCGTGGTCGTTGACGCCCGCGCACCGGAACGCTACCGCGGCGAAACCGAACCGATTGATCCCGTAGCGGGGCATATTCCCGGCGCGCTCAATCGTCTGTTCAAAAATAATCTCAATGCCGACGGCACCTTCAAAACCGCTGCGACGCTGAAGCAAGAATTCAGCGAATTACTCAGCGGAAAACCACCCAGCCAAGTCATTAACCAATGTGGCTCCGGCATCACCGCTTGCCACAATTTGTTGGCGATGGAAATCGCCGACCTTGGCGGATCAAAACTCTATCCCGGTTCGTGGAGCGAATGGTGCGCCGATTCGGCGCGGCCGGTCGCGACGGGCTGACAGGGAGGCGATCTGTATTTCCCGGACGGATGCACATAAGGTTTCAACATGATTCTCTTCAAATGGATGGGCATCTTCGCCGGTTATCCGTGGCTGATTCTGATTCCCATCGCATTATTTTTCTTCATCGGCATCGCGGCGAAAGCGCGCTTTGCAACCGCCACCGCAATTATCTGGCTCATTTACGGCATGTACGAGTGGATGATGTACGCGCGAATATTGTGCAGCGGCGATTGCAACATCCGCATTGATTTGCTGTTCATTTACCCAGCGTTGTTGCTACTGAGTTTAACGGCGCTAATTGTCTACGGTCCAAGAGCGCTGCTTCGGCGTTAACGCGGCCTGCCGTGTGAGGCATTCCCAGCGCGGCTTTCCAGCCATGCATTGCCAGGAGGCAAGTGCCATGCGGTTCCTGGCGATGCAATTGATGTAGCAGCGGATCCACCAAACCGCTCACCGTTTCGCCAACCGCTCCGCGATCGCCAAAATCCGATAAGACGTCCGCACCACCGGCAACTCGATCAGCTCGCCATCGATCACCACCAACCCGGACTTCTCATTCTCAAACGCCGCGCAAACTTTTTTAGCCTTCTCGATCACCGCCGCGCTTGGCGAAAACGCTTCGTTAATAATCGCGATCTGCTTCGGATGAATCGATGCTTTGCCGGTACAGCCGAGTTTCGCGCAGCGTAGTGTCTCCTCACGCAAGCCCGCTTCGTCTTCCAAATTCAAATACGGCACGTCGAGCAAATCGATCCCCGCGCTCGCCGCCGCATGGACGATGCGCGAGCGCGCAAAGAGCAGCGGCTCCCATTCCTTCGCGCAACGCAAGTCGGCGGACATATCCACGCCGCCCATGATCATCGAATCGATACGCGGCGACGCGCGCGCGATGTCCATCACTCGTTCCAATCCTTGATTCGTCTCGATGATGACGCAGTAACGAATCGCGCTCGCACGGCCGATCAACAACTGGTCAAGCAACTGCACTTCCTCCGCCGAGCGCACTTTCGGCACCATGATCGCCGGCGGCGGCGTATCGCTGTCGATAATCGCCGTCAAATCTTTCAGGCCATCGGCTGTCGACAAACCGTTGATGCGCACCATCCATTCGATATGCGGATGCGTCATGTTTTTGAACAGCGGCAACGCCAACGCACGCCCCTCGTCCTTGCGATCGCGCGGTGTCGCGTCTTCCATATCGACACAAACGATGTCCGCGCCGGCATCAAGCGCTTTGACAAAACGGTCGGGGCGCAGGGCGGGAACGAACAATAGGCTGCGGCGCGGGCGGATGTGTTTTTCGAGTGTGGTCATTTCTCCTCCTGTTAAGCGAGCATTATAACTTTCGGGCATTTAGAACACGCTAGGTTTAGATTGATCCTACAAGGCCTACACGAGATAAAATTTCTCGTGTAGGTTGGCGGTGAGGAACGAACCCCAACATCAATGTGCGGCGAAATGGAATTGTTGGGGT
>JANNMV010000321.1:0-8298 GCA_031398205.1 Pseudomonadota bacterium
TTGCGGATTCGCATTCGCTTCGGCGTCAGTGAGGAAACCCAAATTCATCAACGCATCGTGCAACTCATCGACGTTGGTCGGATCGGGCCAAATCTCAGATTTAAGTCTCGCGATAGCCTCTGCATCAAGCTGCCCCAAATCTGATGCTTGCTCAGGATCGACCCAACGGCGCGACGACACCGCTTGAGTACGCCGCTCTTCCAGCGGCGCATCGTCAAGAAACGTGTACGGTTTGGAGGTCAGAATCTCTTGCGCGAGGGGCGAAGGCGCGGTCGTATCGCGTGCAATAACGCTGATTTCACACGATTCGATTTTGCGCAGCAGCGCTTCAAAACCGTCGATGTCCATCGCTTCATGCAAACAGTCATCGATGGTTTGCCTGACCAAGGGATGATCGGGAATTTCGCGTTCGCCGACGAGGTTTTCCGCGCAAGCGATTTGATCGGGGAACACCGCCGCGATCAAGTCTTCCGCCGCCATGCGCTGTAACTGCGGCGGCGTTTTGTTCCCGCCGCGAAAACGTGGCAACGCCAACGCGATGGTCGCATTCCAGCGCCAGCGTGAGGCGAACATCGGCGCGGCCAACAATGCTTGCACCAACACATCGCGCACACTATTGGAATGCAAATAACGCTTCACTTCTTCCAGCGGAAAACTGTGACTGGTAGAGAGCGACAAAACAATCGCATCCTCCGTCGCCGCCGCTTGCAACTCGAAATTGAACTGGCGGCAAAAACGTTTGCGCAAACTCAAACCCCAGGCGCGGTTGATGCGGCTGCCGTAAGGCGAATGGATGACCAGTTGCATGCCGCCGGATTCGTCGAAGAAACGTTCGAACACGATCGTATCTTGTGTCGGCAAACAGCCGAGCGCTTGATGCGCGGCGAATAGATAGTCGATCAATTGCTTCGCCGCATCGCTTCCGACCAGGCTGGAGAGGCGCACCAGTGCTTGCTCCTGGCGATGCTCGGTAAAGTCCTGCGCGAGTTCGGCGCGCAAACGCGACACGCTTTGCGTCAGCGCGTCGCTGCGCGCCGGACCTTCGCCGAGCCAAAATGGAATGCTCGGCGGCGCGCCGTGGGCATCTTCAACCCGCACCGTGCCGCGCTCGACACGCATGATTTGGTAGGACTGATTGCCGAGTTGAAACACATCGCCCGCCATGCTTTCGATGGCGAAATCTTCGTTGACGGTGCCGACTTGAATCGCCTCCGGCTCGAGCACGACGTTGTAGTCGGCGGTATCGGGAATCGTGCCGCCGGAGGTCACCGCCGTCAGCGCCGCGCCGCGACGGCCATGCAGCACATTGTTGACGGCGTCGCGATGGATGTAGGCACTGCCACGGCCGCGGCGCGTGGTATAGCCCTCGGCGAGCATACGCACGATTTCCAAAAATTCTTCGCGCGTGACGTTGCGGAACGGATAGGCGCGGCGAATCAGTGCAAACAGATCGTCCTCGCGCCAATTCTGCAACGCTACTTCGGCAGCGATCTGTTGCGCCAGCACATCGAGGGGTTTGTCGCGAATCACGAGTTGATCGAGTTCGCCGCGCTGGATCGCGTCGAGCAATGCGGCGCATTCCACTAAGTCATCACGCGAGGTCGGAAACAAGCGGCCCTTCGGCAATCCGCCGACGGCATGTCCGGAACGGCCAACGCGTTGCAAAAACGCGGCAATCGCGTGCGGCGAACCGAGTTGGCAAACTAAATTTACGTCGCCTATATCGATTCCCAACTCCAATGATGACGTCGCGACCAAGGCTTGCAACTCGCCGGATTTCAAGCGCTGCTCGGCGCGCAAACGCTGCTCTTTTGCCATGCTGCCGTGATGGGCGGTGACGGCCTCTTTGCCAAGGCGTTCGGAAAGATAACGCGCAACGCGCTCCGCCATGCGCCGCGTGTTGACGAAAATCAATGTCGTCTTGTGCAACAAAATTAACTCGGTAAGTCGGCCGTAGACTTCCTGCCATATGTCGTTCGACATCACCGCCGATAGCGGCGAATGCGGCAGTTCAAGGGCAAGATCGCGCTTGCGCACATGGCCGACATCGACGATGGTGCAGGCGGCTTCGTTTGCCTGATCGAACAGATCATTGCCGGGACGCACCGCATCGCCCACTAAAAATTTCGCCACCAACGCGATCGGCCGTTGTGTGGCAGACAGGCCGATGCGGGTGAGTCTGCGGCCGGTTAGCGCTTCCAGTCGCTCCAAGGTTAGCGTGAGATGGGCGCCGCGTTTATTCGGCGCCAACGCATGGATCTCGTCCACGATCACCGCGCGGGTAGTCGACAGCATTTTGCGTCCCGAGACGCTCGTCGCCAGGATATAGAGCGATTCCGGCGTCGTCACCAGAATATGCGGCGGACGGCGTTTCATTTTTTCCCGCTCCGCCTGAGGCGTATCACCGCTGCGCACCCAGGTGCGAATGTCGACATCGGGATAATTCAAACGCCTGAGTTGCGCGCGAATTCCGGCAAGCGGCGCCACGAGATTTTTCTCGATGTCATTGGACAATGCCTTTAACGGCGAGACGTAAACCAGTTGTATTTCGTCCCTGAGTTTTCCCGCCACGCCTTGACGCACCAAGGCATCGATGGCCGCAAGAAATGCCGCCAGGGTCTTACCGGAACCGGTCGGCGCAGCAACAAGAACATGTTGCCCGGCCGCAATAGCCGGCCACGCCTTCACCTGCGCCGCAGTGGCCGCAACAAATGTAGCATCGAACCACGCGGCTACCGCTGGGTGAAAGGAGGAGGAGGCTAGCGCCACGGCAATCGGATTACCGCGCTACGTGAGTCAGGCTTAACAAATTAGTTCTCGTTTTATCCTCATCATGTAATAGATGTTTACAATTACTCGGGACGTTACCCAATAGCATATCAAATTAGCCATGCACTCGGCTAGCGCGTTTATTGTTATCCCATTGATATGGCATATAAATTCATCAACCTGTATAGTTCCGGTATTCGTGCATGAATCGCGCGCCATGGGGAACATTAAATAGCGATTCGAATGCCATAGGTGATGCGATAGCGCATTATTCGCCTGGAGGCACTATGCATCGGGCGACAAGATGCTAACGCGGGCCAAAATACCCAATCATGAGCGTTAAAAAACTGAATAATTCGTCTCCAATGCCGCCCTCGCCTAACGCCTCACCTGCCCTGACCGCCAAGGTGTTTGCGGAACAAGTCGCCCTGACCTATCGGCACACCGCAGTCAGCTTAACGACCTCGTTGCTCGTAGCAACACTTGGCGTGGTGGTGCTATACGGTCTGGTGTCAACCCGTTTATTGTTGGGCTGGTACACGCTCACCGTGTTGATTTCGGTCATCCGGCTGAGCCTGTTACGGGCATATGAAAAAGCCGCGCCAACGGCCGAGGCTGCGGCGCTCTGGGCGAAACGCTTCTACATGGCCGTCGCGTCCGCCGGCATATCCTGGGGTTTGTTCGGCACCGTTCTTCTCCCCGACGACAACCCATCAAACCAATTCGCCGTAGCGTTTCTCATCTCAGGTACAGCGGCTGGCGCATTAGGATCGCTCACGGCACTGCGCTTGGCTTACCCGCTGTTCCTATTGCCCTTCGTATTGCCGTTCGCCATCTTTATGTTGTTCCGCGGCGACCTCGCCCATCTGTATATCGGAATTGCAGCGTTTTTGTTCATCGCTATGATGTTGGTGGTTGCCAAGCGTAGCTCAGCCGTCGTCGAGAAAAGCCTGACCCTGGGCTTTCAAAACGATGCTTTGGTTAAGGCACTTGCGCAAGTGAACCAAGACGCCAGCGTGGCGAATACGGCGTTGTCCCACGAAGTAGGCGAGCGTAAGCGTGCGCAAGAGCAAGCCGAGGCGGCGAGCGTGGCGAAATCACAATTCCTGGCGAACATGAGCCATGAGATTCGCACACCCATGAACGGCGTGTTGGGCATGTCGGAGTTACTCATGGACACGCCGCTGGATTCCAAGCAATTTCATTTCACTGAAACACTGCACCGTTCCGCCCTATCGCTGCTTGGCGTAATCAACGACATTCTAGATTTCTCCAAAATCGAAGCCGGACGGCTTGAGCTGGAGCGCGTCGATTTTGACTTGAACGAGCTGATTAATGAAGTGCTGGAAATTCTTGCGATGCGCGCCCACGGCAAAGGCATCGAGCTGGCTTGCTTGATTGAAAACGGCATCGATACCAATTGCATCGGAGATCCGACTCGCATCCGCCAGATATTGACGAACTTGATCCGCAACGCCGTGAAATTCACCGATAAGGGCGAAATCTACGTCCACGTGGCAGTGGCGAGTAAAACGGAAACGCGCCAGGTGCTGCGCTTTGAAATCAAGGATACCGGCATCGGCATTGATCCGAGCATGCACGAAAAGATTTTCGATTCCTTCGCCCAGGCCGACGGTTCGACTACCCGCAAATATGGCGGAACCGGTTTGGGCCTTGCCATCGCCAAACAACTGGTCGAAATGATGAATGGCCGCATGGAACTCACCAGCGCCCTGGACAAAGGCTCGACGTTTAAATTTACCGTCGCCATCGATATCGGCAGTCCGATTCGCCCACAGTCAAGTGCCAGCGCCTCGCTCGCGGGTCTGCGGGCGCTAGTGGTCGACGATAACGCGACCAACCGCGAGATTTTGACCTATCAGCTCAGCGGCTGGGGTGTGACGCCTCATTGTGTCCAGAGTGGCGAGGAGGCGCTAGCGGTATTGGGGCGACGCATGGCGCCGGTCAAATATGATTTCGCAGTGTTGGATATGCATATGCCGGGAATGGATGGGTTGGAACTCGCCGAGCGCATAGGCCGCATTGATTCGCTGCAGTTACCGCTGGTGATGCTCAGTTCCATCGGCATCGACCTGCCGGTACACACGCTCACTAAAAATTACATCCGCGCCTGGCTCACCAAACCGGTCAATCAATCGCGGCTTTACGATTGCTTGTTGCGAGTGATGAGCTCGAACCAGGCCGTTAACCGTGTCATACCGCACCCAATTCCACGAGACGCGAACCGGCCGAAATTGTCCGGCGTGAAGATCCTCTTGGTCGAGGATAATCCGATCAATCAAAACGTCGCGACCAATATGCTCGCGACGCTGGGTTGTCTGTGTACCGTGGCGGAAGATGGCGTACAAGCGCTTGCCAGGTGGCAGGATGGCGCGTTCGATATCATCTTAATGGATTGTTACATGCCGAATATGGATGGTTATGCCGCCACGCAAGCGATACGGCAACGGGAGGCCATTAAAGCCAACAGCAGTGGCATGATTCCACACATTCCGATTATTGCCTTGACCGCCAACGCGATGGAAGGCGATCGAGAAAAATGCCTTGCCGCGGGCATGGACGACTACTTGCCCAAACCCTTCCTCCGCGACGAGCTGGGTAAGGTGTTGCAGCGCTGGCGACCGGTGCAAAAAACCCCGGCGCCTTCACTAGCAGCCGAACCGGCCCCCGAGGCGTCAAACGTCGTCCTGGATCCGGTGATTTTAGACAGCATACGCGAGCTCGAAAGCATGGGTGAGCAAGCGGGTTTGCTGGAAAAAATTATCAATTTGTATCTGGAGACCGCGCCAAAAAATATAGAACAAATGCGCATCGCGATCGCCAACCACGACGTCGGCGCGCTGAAAGTCGCCGCGCATACATTAAAGTCGAGCAGTGCCAATCTTGGCGCGCGCGGCTTTGCCGAATTGTGTAAGGGGCTGGAAATCAAAGGACGAGAGGGCTCCTTCGTCGATAGCGAAACAATGCTGACGGCACTAACGCAAAATTATGCAACCGTGCAAAAAAGTCTTTTGGCAGAACTAAAATCAAAACCGCAGTGACAGCACCGTACTACGTCCTGATTGTTGACGACGATCCGATGATGCGCCTGCTATCGCGACAGGCCATGATGACATCGGGCTTCGAGGTGGCTGAAGTCGAAGATGGTCTACAGGCGCTCGCGAGCATCAAGCAACGTAAACCGGATTTGGTCCTGCTCGATGTCACCATGCCGAATTTAGATGGTTTTGCGGTCTGCCGTGAACTGCGCAAGGACGAAGACACCCAGCGCATTCCGGTGATCATGCTCACCGGCTTGGACGACGTACAGTCGATCAGCGGCGCCTACGAGGCAGGTGCGACCGATTTCATTATCAAGCCGATCAATTGGCACATTCTGGTTCAGCGTGTACAACAGGTACTGCGTGCGAGCGAGGCGTTCAGCGCATTGCGTACCAGTCAAGCGCGGCTCGAACATGCCCAACGCATCGCCCACTTAGGTAATTGGGAATGGGATATCGATAGCGATATCATCCACGGCTCGGACGAAGCCTGTCGAATATTCGGGATCGAACCGGGCACTGATTTAACGTCGCCGCAGATTGCGGCGGCGATTCCGACGGAAGACTATGCTCGGATAGAAAACGGAGTTCGACAATTGGTGCGGCACGGGGTGTCGTTTTTCCTCGAGCACCAAATTCGACGGCCCAACGGCGATATTCGCATTGCGCAACAACAGGCGGAAATTTTCCTGAGGAAGGGCGATCGGGTGCGCCGCGTTGTCGGCACGATTCGCGACATCACCACGGAAAAACAAACGGAAGAGCATATCCGCCGGCTGGCGTTTTACGATAGCCTAACCGGGCTACCCAATCGTCGAATGTTTCAGGAACGACTCACCAACGCGCTTGCCCTGGCGAGCCGAAAGGGGGCGAAGGTCGCGATCCTATTCCTGGATTTAGATCGCTTCAAACGCATCAACGATACCTTGGGGCATGCGGTCGGGGACGCATTCTTACTCGAGACCGCCACGCGCCTGAAATCTCTGGTGCGCCGTAGCAACGTGGTGGCCAGCCTGAACACCGAGCGCGAGGAAGATCTAATCGCCCGCCTCGGCGGCGATGAGTTCACTATTATGTTCAGTGATTTTCGCAACACGCTGAATCTCGCCAAAGTCGCCCAGCGCATCCTGACCACGATCAAAACGCCCGTTACCATTGACGGCCAGGAAGTATTCTCCAGTGTCAGCATCGGCATCGCCCTGTTTCCCGACGACGGTACGGATTTGGACACTTTGCTCAAGAACGCCGATACCGCCATGTTTCACGCCAAGTCATTGGGAAGCGGCCGCTATCAGTATTATTCCAACGAGATGAACGCTTCCTCCTTGGCGAAATTGGCGCTGGAAACCGAACTTCGGCAAGCAATCGACCGCAACGAATTCGTGCTCTATTTTCAGCCGAAACTGGACATGAATAGCAATCGCATCGTGTCGGTGGAGGCGCTGGTGCGTTGGCAACATCCGCGGCGCGGCCTGGTGTATCCAGGCGAGTTCATCGCCCTAGCCGAAGAGACCGGCATGATCATGGATTTGGGCGGCATCGTGATCGAGCAAGCCTGCCTGCAATTTAGTCAATGGCGCAAGTCCGGGATTGAATTAGCCAGCATCGCCGTGAATCTTTCCCCAGTGCAATTTCGCCGCGATGATCTGGTCGAACACATTACCGCCACACTCGAAAAGACCGGCGTTTCGCCGGGTAATTTGGAACTGGAAATCACCGAGGGTGCGGTCATGCACAGCGAAGAGGCCGCGATTAAACACATGCAACGCCTGAAGACGCTCGGCATCCGCCTGACGATGGACGATTTTGGCATCGGCTATTCTTCGCTGAGTTTTCTGACGCGATTCCCAATCGACCATCTCAAAATCGATCGATCTTTCGTTTCCGACCTCCCGCAAAATCAAGAAAAAGCGGCCGTGGTGCGCGCCCTTATCGCCCAGGCGCGCAGCCTAAACCTGATGACCATTGCCGAAGGCGTCGAAACCAGCGCGCAAGCACAGTTTTTGCGATCGACTGGCTGCGATCAAATTCAAGGCTTCTTGTTCAGCCCGGCCGTCCCCGCGCCAGACCTGGCGCGCCTCATCGAATTAACCAACACGCCAACGGCGTCGAGCCAACGCTACGCGAGCGAAATCTAATCGTGCGCCGGAGCACATGATAAATTCAGTCATAAGCGGATGTACTTCAATAGATGCCTGGAGAGGCGCGCGGAGCTTGCCTCGCAGCACATGCCATGCCACGAGGCAAGCTCCGCGCGCTTAGTGGCCATGCTAGCAAATCGATCGCTTTAGGCGGTTAGGAGCGGCGCATAGGTGTCAAGCCTGCGCAACACGTCATCCCGGCTTGCATCCGGCGCTTCGAGCAGCACGCGATCGATACCGGCTTCTCGATACGTTGCCAGAACCGCTGCATCGGCAGGCGCACCAAATACCGTGATCGACAAACTCGCGTAATCGCGCCCGGCAGC
>JANNMV010000362.1:0-4685 GCA_031398205.1 Pseudomonadota bacterium
CGACGAGGTGGTGCTGATCACCAAGGGCGCGCCGGATGTTCTGCTGCAACGTTGTACCCGGACTCGTATTGGGATGGACGTCGTTGCGCTTGATGACGCGCTGCGTGTGCGGATCTTAGCGGATGTCGACACGCTTTCCGACGCCGCGCTGCGTACGCTGGCGGTAGCCTATCGCCCACTCGCCACCGATGAGGACTCGAAGGCTATGGAAGCGCTGGAGCGCGACCTAATTTTCGTCGGTACGGTGGGCATCATCGACCCGCCGCGCGCAGAAGCAGCCGTCGCCATTCGCGAAGCTCACCGCGCCGGCATACGCGTGATCATGATCACCGGCGACCATCCTCGCACTGCGGCGCGTATCGCCGCCGACCTCGGCATCGTGGCGGCCGGCACCAACGCGCTGACCGGGATCGAGCTTGATGGGCTCGCCGATGAAGCCTTTGCCGAAGCGGTTCGCAAGACTTCCGTTTACGCTCGGGTATCGCCAGCGCACAAGCTGCGCATCGTTGACGCGCTGCAGAGCGACGGCAACATCGTCGCCATGACCGGCGACGGCGTCAATGACGCGCCCGCGCTGAAGTCGGCGGACATCGGTGTCGCGATGGGAATTACCGGAACCGAAGTAACCAAGCAAGCAGCTAAGATGATTCTCGCCGACGATAACTTCGCCACGATAGTCGAGGCGGTGCGCGAAGGTCGCGGCATCTTCGACAACATACGCAAGTTTCTGCGATATTTGTTGTCGTCTAACATGGGTGAGGTGCTAACGGTCTTTCTGGGTGTGGTCGGGGCGAGCGTCATCGGGCTGAGCGGCGATGGTGGCACGGTGATTCTACCGCTGCTTGCCACGCAAATCCTGTGGATTAACCTGATCACTGATTCCGGGCCGGCGCTGGCTATGGGCGTCGATCCGCCGACTGAGGACGTCATGGCGCGCAAGCCGCGCCGCTTGACTGACCGGGTGATAGACGCCCGGATGTGGTCGGGTGTGCTGCAGATCGGCGTGGTGGTCGCCGTCGCTACGCTACTGACGATTGACCTGTATCTCCCAGGCGGACTAATTGAAGGGACGCACGATCTTGCCACGGCGCGAACCGCAGGCTTCACGGTGCTGGTCATCACTAGTTTATTCAATTGTTTCAACGCGCGATCCGAGACCACCAGTGCCTTCGCCCATTTGTTCGTGAATCCGTGGCTATGGGGCGCGATCGCGCTGTCGGTTGTATTGCAGGTGGCGGTCGTGCATCTCGAATTCCTGAACATTGCCTTCGGCACCGCGCCGCTGACAATCGATCAGTGGCTAGTGTGTACCGCGATGGGAAGTAGCGTGCTGTGGTTTAGCGAACTACGCAAACTGGTGGGTCGCATATTTAGTCGATCGAGTATCGCTAATAGTACCCAGTGAATTGCACCGATGGGGTGTGCTCGTAAATAAGTCATTCTGCAGCGCCAACGGGGTGGCCTACGGGGTAGCCCTAGGCTAGCCACTGGCCTAGGGCCAGGGCCATTGCCCAATCTTTGCCTGCACGTCCTTGACTCTCTTGACCCCGCGCGCTCGCGCTTCTCCCCTGGGGTCAGAAACACGCCAGTGGCCGCTTCCAGCGACCGCGCCTTCCCCTGCGAAATCGGGTTTGCTTACATGTCGAATTTTTCCGCCAGCTCCGCCAGCGTCTTGTCATCCTTGAGCGCCGCCAACGCGACCTTCGCTTTGAACGCCGCCATAGGGTTCCTTCTTGGTCTTTTCATCACTGCTCCTTGGTCGGGCGATATCTTCGCCCACGAGGGCAGGTTCGTCACCTAAGCGCGAGTCTCAATTTCCGGGACCGGCTTAAATGGCTATATATCCCAAGCGATCCGTCGATGTGCGTTACAACGAGGTGACTGTCGTCCGCTTCGATCTAAGCATGGGGTTAACATGATTTTGGCTACGACGGCCAAGGCAAAATCGGCGGTTGAAGCGCGCGATCAAAGAAGTAGAATCGGGTTACCGATTCGGCAATACTTATAGACTGTGAAAAAATTATCGGGCACCCTGCCACGGCCCGCTTGCAGGCTGGCTAGCAGCGATTCATACCCTGGAAGCCGCATGGCCTTAGGTCAGATCCTGAATACTGGCTCCTGGCGCGTTGGCTTTGTTGCTTTCCTAAATATGCGATTGTAGGTAATTTTCTAAACCGACCTTTTCGATCAAACCAAGCTGTGTTTCAAGCCAGTCGATGTGCTCTTCTTCGCCTTGGAGTATGTGTTCGAGCAGTTCGCGGCTGACGTAGTCACCGCATTTTTCACAATGGGCAATCGCCTCTTTGAGGACCGGATGGCCTAGATGTTCGAGCTTGAGATCGCAGGTCAGCATCTCAACCGGGTTTTCTCCGATCAGTATCTTGTTGAGTTCCTGAAGATTCGGCAAACCCTCCAGAAATAGGATACGCTCGACCAGCTTATCCGCATGCTTCATCTCATCGATGGATTCTTTATATTCGTATTCATTGAGTTTGTGAAAGCCCCAATTTTTGAACATTCGCGCGTGCAGGAAGTACTGATTGATCGCGGTAAGTTCATTGGCGAGAACTTTGTTGAGGTGTTGAATGACTTTTTTATCGCCTTGCATAGCTCCTCCGGGTATTCAGGATTTAGCGCACATCATAACAGCGGAATGGGGGGATTTAGGCCGCCTGCAAAGCACACTGACCGCCCCGTTCAGCGAGGGCTTGCTGCAGAATACACTTGGCCATTTGCCCACATTTTCCGCACTGCGTCGCGACGCCAAGATGTTGCTGAATGTCGCGGATTCGGTTTGCGCCCGCGAGAACGGCATCGCGAATTTCGCGATCGGTGACCTGATTACAGATACAAACGTACATGTAGACTAGACTCCATTTCCGATGTTGATTCTGAATTGGATACTTCTGTTAATGCGTATGATAATGATTCTTAATATAATGTCAATCAATATAAATTGGCACGCAGTAGATTTCATTCAACCGCGCCAAAATTTTAATGTATCACTTTAAATATTTTACTTTTATTAATTAATTTTCAATAAATTATGAGTATTATTAAATGTATTTTATATGTTGTATTTTTACTTACTTTCTCCC
This sequence comes from Pseudomonadota bacterium, assembly GCA_031398205.1. Lineage (GTDB taxonomy): Bacteria > Pseudomonadota > Gammaproteobacteria > Burkholderiales > JALYOK01 > JALYOK01. Next base: position 3,099 of record JANNMV010000362.1, read on the forward strand.
CTGCAAACGCTGCGGATGGGGATCTTTCTTCCATTGATTCACGCTTTTTCGGGTCATGGAAAGGCAGCTGGCTGGAAGGAATGAGTAGTGGCAAAGTTACTCTTGAAGTCAGGGAATTAAGCGCAGACTTGTCCTTTACCGCACGTCCTGCCTTCGGTAAACAGCCGGCAGCCATTACAAAAATCGTCGGCAACGAAAAACAACTGGGATTTCAGACGATCGGCGCGGATGGCCACGTGATGCGTTTTGATTTGAAGCCGAGCAAGGACTACCAGAAACTCAAGGGAAAAGCTTTTTACGACAACTTGCACATGGAGCTGGAGCTATCCCGTGCGCCGAGTAAGTAGGAGAAGCGATGTTCGCTTCTCCCCGTTGACTCATTGGTTAGGATCGGGCGGGGGTTTGAGGGTGGTGATGTAGCGCGCCAGGCCCATCAGTTGTTCATCGCTGAGGGTGCCGCCAAATGACGGCATCGGCGTTTTTCCCTTAACGATGCGCTCAATCACGCGAGCAAAATCCAAGCTGGTGCCCGCCAATTGTGGGCCGTCGCCACGCTGCATCCCACGGCCTAAGTGGCATGCCGAGCAGCGGGTGGAAAATACCGTCTTCACATCAACGCCGAATTCCGCTTTCGCCGCGGCAAAGGCCTCTTCCGGCGTCAGACTTTGCGGCGCCGGGGGATCGGCTGCCACGCTTTGTGTCGCCATGCCTACGCCGGCTGTTAGCGTGATCGCCAGAACAATCTTTTTGAAATACTTGGCAGGCATAAAATTCATCTCTCTATCGGTGACATGAAAAGGGCGAGGGATTTCTCCCTCGCCCATTAACGCGATACTGCTTACGTTGGTTTACGGCAGCGCAAACACAATCAGGTTACCACCCTCAGAAGACATGCTGGTGAAGGGCTCGCCGAACAGCGGAGCGTAGTTACCGGAAACATGGCTACCCCAGCCGGTCACGACAGCGACATACTGCTTGCCGTTCACAGCGTAGGAGATTACGCCACCATGATGGCCGAGGCCATTGTTGTGGCTCCACAATTTCGCACCGGAATTTGCGTCGAGAGCGTCAAACTGGCCATCGGCACCCGGTACGAACACTAGGTTACCCGCGGTCGACAGCAGGCTGGCGAGCGGTGGGTACTTGTAGTGAACTTCCCATTTTGCAACACCGGTGATCGGGTCACGACCGGATACATGGCCGAATGCTTTTTGGCCTTCCGGATGAGTCGCCGTCCAGCTAGCCGCAAAGTACGTTTGGCCCGAGAAATCCTTCGGACGATCGGCTTTCACTACTTCGATGTCATAACACCACTCTTGACCCACTTTGTACATCAAACCAGTCTTCGGGCTGTAGGAGCCTGCGTTCCAGCTTATTGCACCATCAATTGCCGGGCAAACATTCTTATGCATGCCAAGCGGTAGTTCACGACGGCCCTGCAACTCACCGGTCTTGCTTACGCCTTTGATGTAGTTGAAGGTCTTGCCCAAGATCCAAGTGTTTTCGACTTTGCTCAGGTCAGCGCGGTCATACACGAACACGATACCGCCCTTGTTCGGATGCACGACCAGTTTCTTGCCACCGCGG
>JANNMV010000369.1:0-2418 GCA_031398205.1 Pseudomonadota bacterium
TTGTTGCTTTGATGGTGATCCACAATTTGGTAAAGCAACCCGAACGCGGTTTAATGATGCGAGCAAAAGGCCGGCAAGAGAAACTCGCTTAAAGTTGATGCTTTACACTGCGGCACGTGTGTAACAGTCGCGTGGATTTTCAATGAGTGTTTTTCATCGCCGCATTGAACCGCTTCCCACTTACTTCATGGCATGCAAGGTTGAAGACAAAAGCCGAGCGCGGCCTTTCCGGCCTGTTTCGTTTGCTTGTTGGTGGTTCCTTTAAACCCGCCCCACAGGCCGAGTTAAACTTCGCGTTGAGCCAGAAATGAGCAGGCCGAAACGCGCAGAACTGACACCATTTACCGCGCGTTGCCAGTGAGCGACGAGAAGTCTCAACTAATCGCGCGGGATGCTAATTGGAAAATCAAAACACGTTGCTTGCATCACGACCGGTTTACCGGCCGTGAGCGTATCCCGCGAGGTCGTCGTTGAATAAACTACAGCGATCCACAATCGCATCCAGCCTAACGCATCAACCAGGCGCCACGCGCCAACTGATTGTACTCACGCGTTACGGCGCTACCGGCACAAAGCGCACAGCGTCCGCAATCGCTAGGCCATTGATGTCGGTAACTTCAGCGTAACCAGTCGTACCCGCGTCGAAGTTGTATCGTCCATGCAGGGTCCAAATGCCGCCGCCGACTTTCTGGTTAAATGTTTTCGTAACCGTTCCACTTAGCGATGTAACTGACACCGGCACAAACTCCGATCGATTAGCATGTGTCGACCAGCGGACGTAGACATCGTACGCGGCCGCCGCCGTAATTTTCGGCGTCCAACGATAGCCATCTATCCCGGCGCCACAGGTGTACAGCGAGCTGGGGCCGTACGGTGCCGTACCTGATGAAAGGCACCAAGTGCCGGTATATGTACGACCACCCGCCACGTCTTGCACGGCCACTCCCGCGTTGTCAACAATCACTTCTGTCGGCGTGGGCGGTGGTGGGGGGGGCGGTGGGGGCGGTGGTGGCGGGGGCGGCGGCGGTTCCCCACCACCGAGCGTCCAACCGACGGGTTTGTACAGCCATATTTGCCCCTCGTTCATATTACTCAACGCCATGAACGCATCGAGATTCGGTATAAATTTCCATTTTCCCATATCGCCGCAACACTCTGTGTCAAGCGGCGTTGCGCCGGTGGGCGTGGTTTGTTTTTCAATCGTCCAACCCGCTGCGCCAAGCACCGCCGGCGGTGTGATCATCCAAACGCGACCATCGCGACACCATAAACCGTACTTGCGTCGAACCGGATCAAAGTCTAGGCCGCACTGCGGCATTTGGATATTCTTCGATGCCAGCAACGTATCAAACTCGCCGGTTGGATCTGTCACGATGGGTTTGACCTGCCAATTCGCGACACCCGGATTGCTCAGTCCCCAATAAATGAACGGATAGGTATTAGAACCATTGCGCTTAAAAAATACTTTCTGTAACGGGTCGTAGGCACACGAAGGTTGATTCTCCGGTGAATTAAGTTTGTAGCCCCCTACCTTGGTGAAAGTGTCCTTGGTTGGATCATTCACATCGTTGACCACATATCTGAACAGGTTATTCTGTGGCGCACCGGCGGCCACATACGCAACATCTTTACCATTTTCCACGGCGTAACCGGTGCACCCACTAACATGCCAATTCGGTGTCGCTGTTGCACCGCTGACGAGCGCAGCGACGTTGACGTACATATCACGGTTTTGCCACATGTTTCCACCCAAAATTTCTGGGTGGGGCGATACGCGCTTAACATGGGAACCCGTGGTGCCGCCGACCTTGTTCGGATCTGCCTTGTTGGGATCGAACATATAAGGTCCGGTTCGGCGTACCGTTGTTGCTGTCGGGCTTGCTTTCTTGACGAACGTGCCGCCGTGGTTGTAGGCAGCGCCGCCCCAGACCAGCATGCGATCGGCAATTGGCAGGAACATATTATTGTCGTAGGTGTGCGCCGACGCCGGCGCCGCATCGGGACCATCAAACGCTTCCCAATAGCCAAGATCATTCTGCTTGATTTCACTGGCCAGTGACGCCCGCTCCCAGCGCCGCGTAGTGCCGCGCCAGCGATAGACATCATTCCCCGTGTAGTTTGCATGGCCTCCGCCAAAGATCCACAGCTCGCCACGATTCGGATCCCATGCAAACGAACTCCACGCTTCAATGATTTTTCGCGGGCCCGGATTGGCCGCGCCAATCAATGTTCGCAATTCCGCAGGTGGCCAGACCGCCGAAAAAAGGTTCAAATTCACTTTGGCCCATGAACCTTCAGGGATACCGTAGAGGACGCCAATGAGGTCGCTTAGATCGGGTGGTGTGCCAACTGGGTTCCCATCCAGAGGCTTGGCCTTGGTTTCGCCAACAACGATCGGATTATTGACGTCGGCGGAAG
>JANNMV010000374.1:0-1570 GCA_031398205.1 Pseudomonadota bacterium
GTGCCCGCCCAATCCGCTTCGCTCATACGGCGCTCCGGATTTGCCGAGAAGATCGGCACGGAAAATATCGTTGAAGACATGATGCGGGCGAAGAAAAGGATATCCGACCTCATGACCGCCACGCTCGCCGATTAGTCCCGCGAATCGACTCAACCTCACGCCTCTGAAAGCCGCATGGACATTGGCTTCCCAGCACTATATGCCGGAAAGTGGCGCCAGTATTGCCAATCAGCCAGCTAGGATTCTTTCGTTACATTATGGCAACTAATAGGTTACTTTAGTAAAATACCGATATTGAGTTGAAGAATACATTCGTCTCGATGGATCTAATCCGCATAAATCTTGATTCGATGCGCTTGAGGAGATATTCGAATGATGATCCCATAAAACATCGAGATGATTGGCACTACTTTATCTCCAAGCGAATGGTTTTTCACTAGCCTGACATTATTATATTAACCATGAGCACCCTCACAATTTCAGGTACCCTGCGTCGAAACCAAATAATCACGCTGATCCTTCGGCAGCTCGAATGTCGCAAGCGCCGCTTCCAGCAATTCGTGATTGTGCGGATCGGTGGTGAGTAAACGATTCAAATCCGTGACGCTGATGGCATCGTCCGCTCGCGACGTGATAACGATTTCGTCACCCGCTTGCACTTCACCCTCCTCCACCACGCGCAAATAAAAGCCTGGCTTGCCAGCCGCGCCGAACCGACGCGGCATGTCGCCGATGCCGAGCTTGGTCGCCAATTTATAACAGGCGATGCGTGGTGCTTGCACCATGAAATTCGCGCTGCCGATTTTCAGTTCGTCGCCGACGCATAGTTCGCTTTCGAGCAAACCTTCGATGGTGAGATTTTCGCCGAAGGCGCCGTAGCCGAATTGTTCCAACACGCCCGGGCCTAACACCGAGCGCCAGGCGGCGTAGTGCTCGATCGGATACGCATAAACCGCTTTATCGAAACCGCCGTGAACGGCTTTATCGACCTGCGCGTCGCTTTCCAATCCAAGCTTGGTCACACGCACGGCGGTCATCGCGGGAATCTTGAAAATGCCGGTTTTGACTTGCTTACCGCGATAGGAAATCTCTTCAACTTGCGCGCGATTAACGGAAATAACTTTCATGATTGGGCTTGCCCCACTTGAACTAAGGTTGGTTGCAAAATACGCACAACTTCCTGCGGCGCGATGCCGACGAGATAGCCGCGTCGTCCGCCGTTGATGTAAATTTGCGGGAGATCCAGTATGGTCTTTTCCATGTATACCGGCATGGATTTTTTTGTGCCGAAGGGCGATGTGCCACCCACCCTATACCCGGAATGTTTCTGCGCGATTTCAGGTTTGCAGGGTTCCACGCGTTTGGCGCCGATTGCTCGCGCCAGTTCCTTCGTGGATACTTTGTGTGTGCCGTGCATCAGGACGATTAACGGCTTGGCGTTGTCGTCTTCCATCATCAATGTTTTAACTACGGCATATTCTTCGACGCCTAGTTCGCGGCTTGACACTTTTGTGCCGCCGTGATCTTCGTAGTCGTAAAGGTGATCGGTGAACGCCACTTTGTGTTGGCG
>JANNMV010000373.1:0-6494 GCA_031398205.1 Pseudomonadota bacterium
CGCGACGATGACGGCGGGCGACGCCAGCTTAGTGTCGCCCTAGCGGCTAAGCGCACTAATCGTCCGGTCGTCATTCGAGTAGAGGACCTCAACAAAAACGGTTCTGGACATTGCTATTTGAAGTATCTTGAGTTGAACTAGAGCTTGCCGTGTTGGCTGCATTTCATGGAGAACTCAAGTGGCTGGAATTTCGTTGTTGAAGCCGTGAATTTAATTTGCAAACCGAACCCTTGGAGAGAATAATGATTCGAGTCCCACGTTCTTTCAGTGCATCTATATTTTTCGCCTCAATGAATTTATCGGTTGCCATTGGGGAAATCTAACGAATATTTATTCCATGATCACTACTGCACTGGTCACAGGACGGAAGTACCAGATTAAATTTCAAGCCAATGGCGTTAATTATTTCGACGGTGGCCAACCGATTGGTTAGGCGGATGGCTGCTGTAGAAATAGCGCGTCGCTAATGCGATTGACATCCGTGATGCGCTCGCGTTCCTGTGGAATTCTCCGCTCCAAACATGCTTGAGGATCGCGATTCAGGCGAAAACGTAAAATGGGTAGCAAGTAGGATGGGTAGAGCAAAGCGAAACCCATCATTGGCATCAAGAAAGCCCCAAGATGGGTTTCGCTTTGCTCTACCCATCCTACGCGCCACGCGCAGATATGGATCAACCGGCCAAACTCACCCCGAGCAACGCGCCAATCAAATAAGTCGCGGCGCCGGCACACGCGCCGATGAACAGCATGCGCAGGCCGCTGGTGAGCGCACCGCGTCCGGTAAACAAGCTCAGCGCGCCTCCGACGGCGAATAACGCCGCCCCCGACAAGCCGACGGACCAGGCTATTTTTCCGCTGCCGAACAGATAGGGTAATAACGGAATCGCCGCGCCGCCGGCGAATGCCAGGAACGACGAAATTGCCGCGCCCCAGGGTGAGCCGAGCTGATCCATGTTCAAGCCTAATTCTTCGCGTGCAAGCGCGTCCAGGGCGCGTTGCGGATCGCTGGTCATGCTGGCGGCGAGCTGGTGTGCTTCGGCTTGTGGCATGCCGCGCGCGGCATAGATGAGGGCCAGCTCGGCGGTTTCTTCTTCGGGATACAGCGCGAATTCTTCGCGCTCCAGGCCGATTTGATATTCGTACATTTCCCGCTGCGAACGCACCGAGACGTATTCACCCGCCGCCATGGAAAACGCGCCGGCGAGCAAACCGGCGACGCCGGACAACAAGACAAATTTAGGTTCGCTGCCTGCTCCTACTACACCCAAGATCAAACCCGCATTGGAAACCAGTCCATCGTTCACGCCGAATACCGCCGCGCGCAAATTGCCGCCGTGGGCGATGCCACGATGACGGCCGCCGACTTCGTCAACGTGTTCGGGCATGGCGTGTCCCGGCACGTCGCCCAGATAAACCGCCAGGCCGCGTACTTTGGTTGCCGCTAAAATCGGTTTGATCGTTTGTGCATCAAAACGCCGAATCAACCAACCGACAATGCGCGTGCGCAGCCCCGGCGCGAACCGTGGCGGTGGCGCGACCATTTTTTGCATCCACAGCCCGGCTTGGCGCTCCGCGGCGGTCGCCAGTTCAAAGAACAGCGCTTGGCGCGTACCGGCCTCGCGTGCGGCGAGGAGCCGATACAGATACGCCGAAGACATTTCTTCGCGCCAACCTTCAAGGCCGTCGTTCGGTTCGTGGTGTGGGCTGGTCATAGTGTAGGTTGAAATATTTCGCTGATTTTCTCACATTGGGCGCCTGGCACACTATTGATCTTTGCGATGACGGATGAAATGCTCGCATAACTCTTTTCGACAACTTAGAATACCCCCATGCCCAAACAAGACTTCGCATTTTCCCATCGCCTGCGTGTCCGCTGGTCTGAAGTAGACCGCCAGGGCATCGTATTCAACGGCCACTATCTTACTTATTTTGATCTCGCGATGACCGAGTATCTGCGCGCCATGGGGTTTCCCTATCCCGCCGGATTGCTCGACGCGGGCAGCGATCTTTTCGTGGTCAAAGCATCAGTCGAATATAAAGCCTCGGCGCATTACGACGAAGAAATCGATATCTATTGCCGCGTGGCGCGCATCGGTCATTCGAGCCTTCAGTTCCTATTCGAAATTCATCGCGGCGACGATTTGCTCGTCAGCGGCGAGAATATTTACGTCAATGCCGATCCAAAAACGAAACAATCTGCGTCCGTGCCAGAGGTCTTACGTAATGCTGTCAAGCGTTTCGAGAGAATTGATCCGACCTAAACCCAAAACTGCTCACTTAAGACCCGTTCGCCCTGAGCTTGTCGAAGGGCATAGCTATGCGGCGAGGCTTCGACAAGCTCAGCCAGAACGGATTAAATCAGCTAAGTGAACAGTATTGGACCGAAACCCTTTCGCCGGCGCCGCATCGTGGCGCGTTTCTTGGCGTGTCTTTTTCTTGTGCTCTGGTTTGGCGCACTTGATGAGCGCGAATTCTTTCATCCCGACGAAGGTCGTTACGCAGAAATACCGCGCGAGATGGTTAGCTCGGGCGACTGGATTACCCCACGCTTAAATGGTCTGAAGTATTTCGAAAAACCGGTATTGCAATATTGGATTACAGCCGTTTCTTACTTAGCGTTGGGCGAAGAGGAGTTCGTTGCACGGCTTTGGCCCGCGCTGGCGGGATTCCTGACCTTGCTCTTGGTTTATCGCATGGGCCGGCGCATGGCCGGCGTGCGCGCCGGTGTGTTAGCCGCGGCGGTATTGGCGACTACGTTTCAATTTTTTGTGTTCAGCCAAATCGTGACGCTCGATATGGGGCTGAGCTTCTTCTTGACCCTGGCGCTGTATGGATTTCTAGCATCACAAGATATGCGCGCCGCACCCTCCCGGCAGCGCAATTCGGCGCTCCTGATGTGGGCGGCAATGGCGCTTGCCGTCTTGAGCAAGGGGCTGGTCGGCATCGTGTTACCCGCGCTAGTGTTGGCCACCTACGTCGTTGTTGAGCGCGATTGGAAATTGCTTGGCCGATTGCATTGGGGTATCGGCGTGGTGGTTTTTTTGGGTATAGCGTTGCCGTGGTTCATCTTGGTGCAGGCACGCAATCCGGAGTTCTTTCAATTCTTCTTCGTTCGCGAGCATTTTGGTCGTTATGCGCTCGACGAACACCGGCGCGCCGGCGTTTGGTATTACTTTCTTGCGATGTTGCTGATCGGCTCGTTACCATGGTCGTTCCTGTATTTCAGAGCGATGTTCACGTCGTGGCGCCCTTCACCGATTAGTCACTTCGCGATCAATCCGCTGCGTTTACTCACTTTGTGGGTCATCGCGATTGTCGTTTTTTATAGTCTCTCGCGATCGAAACTTCCCGGCTATATCCTGCCGGTCTATCCCGCACTCGCCGTGTTGCTCGGTTGTTATGTGCAGCGTACCAATATGCAGTTGTCGAAAAAAATGTTGCTGGGGATTGCGGCGTTAGGCGTTGTCGCGATGGCGGCCGCGCCGCTCGTCACGAGAATTCCGAAGTTCGCCGATGACGCTGACTTGATCGCACCTTTTGTGGCGTGGGCTATGGCCGCGGGTGGAATCTTATTTGTTACGGCGCTTTTGGCGGCGGCAGCGAAAGCGCGTTACCCTCGATATGCGTTGCCGGCATTGGGTTTTGGTGTGCTGCTCGCGTTGCAGGTATTGGTAACGGGCGTCGAATCGATCGAGGATCAATTTTCTTCCGAGACCTTGGTCGAAAATGCACTAGATGAAATTGGCGATTTTGAAGCAGACGTGCCGTTTTATAGCCTGGACATGTACGACCAAACGATGCCCCATCATATCGGTCGGACCGTTACTGTCGTAAAATTTCGCGGTGAACTCGAAATGGGTATTGCGCGCGACCCCGCGAAAGCGGTCGATAACGTCGAAGAATTTCGTCGCCTATGGCAAGACCACCGCCAGGCGTATGCGATCATGCCGCGAGCACAATTTACGCGGGAGCAAAGGGCCGGCACGCCGATGAGCGTTCTCGCGATGAATCGCAACGCGGTAATTGTCGCAAGGGCCGCGCTGGCCGAACTTACTAAGCGACCCAGGCGTGCCGATCAGTAGTTGGCTTTAATCGGCACGCCACGAGCCAACAGCGGCGCGGCGCTTAGCGCATGCATGCTTGAGAGCCGCACTGGTATTGCCGTTTCAGCCAATGCATCATTAAACGATGCATTGGCCTGCGCAGGTTAAACTATAGCAATTGTCCGTCTCAAAACATTTAATACAGGACATCACAATCGAAATCTTTGAGGAGAACCAACAATGAATAGACGTCATTTTATGATGAGCACATCGGGCGCGATTGTCGCGTCGGTGTTGCCGGATATGGCGATGGCCGCATGCCCGAGCGCCAATGCGATTAACGCATATATGGAAGATTTCAAAGCCGTGCGGCCGAGCAAGGGAATCCCCATTGAAACTATGGAAGACGCCTACTGCATGCAGGCCGAACTGGTAAAGCGACTCCCCGAAGCATTGGGCAATAAGGTCGGCTTCAAGGCCGCGTTCACCAATCCGGCCATGTACGAACGCTTTAAGGTGAGCGGTCCGGCCTATGGCGTGATGTTCGAAAAGATGATGCTGCAAAGCGGCGCCCACGTGCCGGCAAACTTCGGCGCTCGGCCGTTGGTGGAGGCGGATTTGCTGGTGGAATTACGCGCGCCGGGATTGTATCTGGCGAAGACGCCGCTCGACGCGCTGATTTATCTGTGGGACGTGATTCCGTTTATCGAGCTGCCCGATCTCATGCTTGAAGGCAAGACCATCAGCGGCGCGCAACTGGTTGGGCACAATGTTGGATTTCGCGGCGGTGTCATGGGCCCGCGCATCCGTTGCCGCGCGACCAACACGTTTCTCGATGAGATGGCCTCGATGACGGTCATTATGACCGAGGACAAAAGCGGCAAGGAACTCGGTCGCGCCCCAGGCAGTACGCTCATGGGCCACCCGTTCAACGCTGCGATTTGGCTCGCCAAGGCCCTCGACGATGCCGGTATCGAGTTACACAAGGGCGATCTGTTCAGCCTCGGTGGCTTCATCCCGCCAACGCCGGTGCAAGCGAACACCAGCATCACCGTGAAGTACGAAGGTATGTTGGAAAATCCGTCAGTGACAGTTCATTTTGATTGATCGGACGCCGAGCCGGATTCTAGCGAGGGATGATGTTAAAAATATACGGCTCAAGCGTTAGCCCGAATTACAACAAAGTGAAGCTTGCTTTGCTCGAAAAAGGCATCGAGTTCGAAGAAATATTGCAGTTGCCGTCGCAGGAAGAAAGCTATTTGGCCAAGTCACCGATGGGCAAAATTCCGGTCATGGAAGTCGATGGCCAATTTTTAGCGGATTCCTCCGCCATCCTCGATTATTTGGAGGCCGCCTATCCTGCGGCGCCTTTGCTGCCGCTAGATTTCTTCGAGCGCGGCAAGTGCCGCGAGATGATGCAGATCATCGATCTTTACATCGCCGGAACCGCCGGCGCCGCGCGGCTCACGGGCGCGGCGTTATTCGCGGCGCCGATTTCAGACGAAGCCAAACAAGAGGCGCAAGCGTTGATTGAGCGCGGGGTAAAAGCCCTTGCCAAGCTGGTGAAATTCACGCCGTTCATCATGGGGCCGAAGTTCACGCAGGCGGATTGCGTCGCATTTCCCAAACTAGGATTCGCGGGAATGGTAACCACCATCGTACTCAGAAAAAATTTGATCGAAGTCATCCCGGGCGCGGCGGAATACCTAAAATATATGCTGGAACGGCCGGCGGTGCAGAAGATCGTGGCTGATCAGCATAAAGCAATGGAAGTGCTGATGGCGAGTATCAAAAAATAAGGAAGCTCTGATTCATTCCGATTTCGTCACGGCTCTTAGTTTTGCTCACAAAAAATATCGCCTTACATATCAGACATAGGCTGCGTCGATTTTTTTTCGCACCTTGTCTCGCTTAGAACTCGAAATAAATCAAAGCTTCCATAACTATTTAAGGAAAATTAGAAATGCTCAAACTCTGTGGTTTTACTGCCAGCAATTATCACAACAAAGTAAAGTTCGCGCTGCTGGAAAAAAATATTCCTTTTGAGGAAATCATCACGTGGCCGTCGAAAGAGGCGGATCATTTAGCTCGGTCGCCGATGGGAAAATTACCGTTCCTCGACATCGACGGCCACACTATCACCGAGTCGCAAGTGATCATCGATTATCTTGAGGATGCCTATCCGGCAACGCCGCTTTATCCGAGCGATCCGGTTCAACGCGCCCACGTTCGAGAGCTGATTCAATATATGGAACTTTACCTCGAGTGGCCGGCACGGCGGCTTTATCTGGAAGCATTCTTCGGCGGCAAAGTCAGCGATGAAACTAAAGCCGAAGTAAAATCCCATTTAAAACGGGGCGTCAACGCTTTCGTCAAGCGCTTGAAATTTGCACCTTTCATTGTTGGCAAGGAATTGACCTATGCCGACTGCGCCGCGTTCGTACATTTGCC
>JANNMV010000412.1:0-1862 GCA_031398205.1 Pseudomonadota bacterium
GCATTTGTCGCGCGCCCGCCTGCAGCGCGAAAAACAACCCACTGGTGTTGACCGCTTGAATGAAATCCCAATCCTCTGGCGTGGTATTGAGCAACGATCGCACGCGTATTACACCGGCGTTGTTGACCAGCACATCAAGGCGCCCAAATTGATCGACGACGCGCGCGATCATCGCCGCGCTCTGAGCCGGCTCGCGCACATCCACCACGAACGCATCGGCCTCTGCCCCCAGCTCACGAACTTGCTCGGCCACACTTCGGGCATTCGCCTCATCCAGATCAACCACAACAATCTTAGCCCCTTCCCGCGCGTAGCGCAGCGCCATCGCCGCGCCGATTCCACGACCCGCACCGGTGATAAGTGCCACACATCCGTTTAATTTTTTCATTTCAGTTACATCCTCTCTGGTTGCTTTTTTCCAATCAGACGTGCAGTTTATTACAAAGAACCGTTTGGTTCCGATCAGTCACTATTGAAGGCGTTGTTATAATATAAAATTTGAAGCGTTAGCGACTTAGGATTGTAATGACAAGTGCCTCCTCAAAAGTCCCAGAAAACAATTCCGGCCAAGCTACCGTATTGGATGCACTGATCATTGGCGCCGGTTTTAGCGGCCTCTATCAACTGCTCTGCCTGCGCGATCGACTGAGCCTTTCAGTCCAGGCGCTGGAGGCTGGTGCAGGTGTTGGCGGCACGTGGTACTGGAACCGCTACCCCGGTGCGCGCTGCGATTCCGAAAGCCATGCCTATTGTTATTCCTTCTCCGATGAACTCATGCGCGAGTGGGAATGGTCGGAGCGCTATCCCGGACCGCCCGAGATCCTGCGTTATCTTAACTTTGTCGCGGATCGCTTCGATCTCAAGCGCGACATCCGCTTCAACACCCGTGTGACTGCGGCGCACTATGATGCCGTCGAGAATGTTTGGCGAGTGCGCACCGAGACGGGCGAGCGCTTCACGACACGGTTTTTGATCACTGCCGTCGGCTGCTTATCCATGGCCAATATTCCGAGCATCCCTGGTCTTGAGACTTTCCAGGGAGACTGGTACCACACCGGGCAGTGGCCCCATGAAGGGGTAGATTTTAGCGGCAAGCGAGTTGGGCAAATCGGCACTGGCTCCACCGGTATCCAGGCGGCGCCAGTGATCGCTCAAACCGCCGCCCATCTGACGGTATTTCAGCGCACTGCCACTTACAGTGTGCCGGCACGCAATGCCCCCTTAACCGAAGAATTCAGACGTTACGTTAAAGCGAACAGCGGGGAAATACGAACGCTAATGCACGCGACGACCAATGGCCATCCGTTCGCCATTTCCGAGCGCTCGGCGTTGCAGACCTCGCCGGAGGAACGCCAGGCCATTTATGAAGCCGCCTGGGAAAAAGGCGGCCTGCAATTTCGTGCGACCTTCCGCGATTTGTTGGCAGACAAAGCGGCGAACGACACGGCGGCCGCGTTCCTCTGCGACAAGATTCGTCAGATCGTGAAGGATCCCGCAACAGCGAAAAAGCTGGCCGATATCGATCACCCTTATGCGGCAAAGCGCCCGCCGATCGACACCGACTATTTTGAGACATTCAACCGCGACAACGTCGCGCTGGTTGATATTAAAGCCACGCCCATCGAGGAAATCACGCCGCGAGGCATTCGTACGCGGGATACTGAATACCCGTTGGACATCATCGTTTTTGCCACTGGATTTGATGCCATGACCGGCACCTTACTGCGAATGGATATTCGCGGTCGCGAAGGACTGCCGCTGGCGCAAGCATGGGCAGGCGGGCCGCGCAACTATCTTGGCCTACAGGTCGCGGGCTTCCCGAATCTGTTTACCGTGACCGGGCCCGGTAGCCCATCGGTGCT
>JANNMV010000383.1:0-2573 GCA_031398205.1 Pseudomonadota bacterium
GTTAACAAAACTATTCCGGCTATTTCATAACAGCCGACTAAAAAATTCTACCAGGTCTAGAAAAATTTTCTATATAAGCCTTGTATTGTATCACTATTTTTGAGCGATTTGCAAAAACGCAACACTCGTGAGGACGTTTAGTGCTTGGCTTGGCGCAACCCGGGCTATAGCCCGAGTACCGTGGCGGAGGTAGCGGGCTCGGTGTAGTCCCAAATTTCGTCAAATCTCCGTTGCAATATCCCCGCACCGGATTCGTCATGGAAAGCCTGCTGCGCCAGCGGATGGTCGGAGTGAAATCGATGAAAAAAGTGAATCCCATCCGCCACGACGAATCCATCTTGGACGCGCTGCGCCTCGGGCAAGGTACGGTGGACGCTGATGGCATGCGGAAACTGTCGCAGCAAGATCATCATCCGCGTGCAATCGCGCTCCAGATTTTCGCTTTTGTGTAGCGCAATGTCGATACGGTTGCGCCGATTCGAGAGCAGAAAAACTTTGAGGCGATTAAATCGCTGCGAGGTGTTGTAGCCACCCTCGGCCAGATCGCGATCGAAGATCACGATTCGGCGCGTTGCGAGCGCGATGATTTCATCGACCGAGCGAGACATTTCCGCCATGCCGCGAATCGGTTTAATGTTGGGTAGTTCAATTGTTTCCTGCATTATCTTTCTCCCTGCGCAGCGCAAGATAGCCGTTGCCGTGCCACTCGTGCAAAATCCTCAAACTTGCTTGATCGACTGTCGTATCAGGCGCAATCATCCAACGATCGCAGAGTTCGCGCAACAGCCCCGCCGCAGCGGGCGGCGCGCCGATACATTCGCCATTCATAAAAACCCACTTCTTATGACTGAGCATGCGGCTTTTTAAATTCAATGCGATGCCTCGGGCGCGCAGCTCACGGCGAAATTGCGCCAGGGTCATCGGCTCATCAGGCGCCGTGAAAAAAACATGGGGCTTGGGCTCGGTGAGATAGTTGCCGAGGAACCGCGCGCAGGCATCGTTATCCCAAGCTAATTTCTTTAGCATTCGTGCGGTCTGCCGAACCATGGCCGCGCCGATCTCGGCCGGATGCCCTTGCGCACGCAAATCCGGATCGCTATACATGCCCTCCAACTTGAGTTCATCTTGCAGAAAGTTTAAAAAATTAAAGGCCAGTTCCTGTGCCGATGGCGCGCGAAATCCGATGGAATAGGTCGTGCATTCAGACTCGGCAACACCGTCGTGCGCAATATTGGGCGGCAGATAAAGCAAATCGCCGGGAGCGAGCGTCCATTCCTGTTCGGCGTTAAAATTTTTTAGAATCTTCAACGCGACATTCGGCATCAGCGTCAAGTCGCGTTGCGCAGAAATGCGCCATCTGCGCTCACCTTCGCCTTGCAACAAAAACACATCGTAAGAATCGAAATGCGGCCCGACACCCCCGCCGGGCGCAGCATAACTTACCATTAGATCATCAAGCCGGGCATACGGAATGAATGAAAATTTTTGCAGCAAATCTCGACCGGCCGCGACAAAATGATTGAGGTCCTGAACCAGCACCGTCCAGTTTGTTTTTGGTAATCGCTTCAATCGGGGCCTTGAAAAAGGGCCGCGCTGCATCTGCCACTTACCTTGCTGCCGCGTGACTAGCCGCGACTCCACATCACGATCACCCGCCAATCCCATCAGTGCCGACTTGGTGACGACGTCGCGAAAACCAGGAATAGCCTGGCGTACAAGCAAAGGTTTTTTTTGCCAATAATCGCGCAGGAATTGGCGTGGCGTCATGCCACCGAGGAGTGTTGTAGTCATGAAGGCATTTTAAGCCACACCGCGCTGCGCTGAAAACGCCCCTTTTTCAGGTTCCGACATTTAAGGTAAAATTCCGCCATCAAACGTCAGGGTGCGGTGCCGGATGTCAAGTCACCCGATGCCGCGGCGAACATAGCGCGGCGCGCCGAGTGGCACAGAAAGGCAGCATGAAACAAAAGGCATTCACCGTCATACCCGCCTTAATGTGATGCGTAACACCAATCCCAAGGGCGATGCCCGAGAAGTTCTCACTTTAATGAAAGAAATGAATTAAATGGCTATAGAAAAAAACTCGGTTGTCACGATCGCCTACGCGCTGTCCGATATTGACGGCAACATTTTGGAAAAAAGCGAGCCGGCGGTGAGCTATATTCACGGTGGCTACGACGGCATCTTCCCCCACGTGGAAGAAGCCTTGCACGGCAAATCCGTCGGCGACGAATGTGTTGTTCGGCTTGAGCCCGACGACGGCTTCGGCGAATACGACGAGACGCTAGTCCACGTCGAGCCGAAGAAAATGTTCCCGCCCGATGTGTCGGTCGGAATGCAGTTCGAAGGCTCGCCGGAGGACGGCGACGAGGAAGACGTTATTCTCTACACCGTGACCGACATCGCCGACGACAAAATCGTTGTCGACGGCAATCACCCGCTCGCCGGCAAGACACTAGATTTCAAATGCACCATTTTAGAAGTACGTGCCGCGACCAAGGATGAATTAAAACATGGGCATGTGCACGGCGAACATGGACATCATCATTGATGCCCTGCTGCAAAACGACTGC
>JANNMV010000534.1:0-3126 GCA_031398205.1 Pseudomonadota bacterium
GCATTTGAATAATCAAACCATCCATTATCGGTACGGTGCGTCTTCGGTGCGATCTTTCGCGATTTGTTCTTCGTGGCGATCACCGATGGCCAGTAACATTTCTTTGGTGTAGACCAAGTCGCCGCGCGTCTCGCCGTGATATTCGAGGATTCTGGTTTCGACGATGGCATCCACCGGGCAGGACTCTTCGCAGAAGCCGCAGAAGATGCACTTGGTCAGATCGATGTCATAGCGCGTGGTGCGGCGTGTGCCGTCATCGCGCTGCTCTGATTCGATGGTGATCGCCAGCGCCGGGCAAACCGCTTCGCATAACTTGCAGGCGATGCAGCGTTCCTCGCCATTGGGATAACGGCGCAGCGCATGCAGCCCTCGAAAACGTGGCGACTGCGGCGTTTTCTCCTCGGGAAACTGCACCGTAATCTTGCGTTCGAAGAAACGCCGGCCGGTAAGCATCATGCCCTTGCGAAGCTCGGTCAGCATCAAACTGCTGAAGAATTCTTTAATCGCACCCATGATTTATTTCCAGATTGTCCAGGGGGTTTGCATCCACGCGCCAATCACCACTAGCCAGACAATCGTGAGGGGAATAAGCACCTTCCAACCGAGGCGCATAATCTGATCGTAACGGTAGCGTGGGAAGGTCGCGCGGAACCACAAGAAGCAAAACAATAAGAATGCAATTTTCAAGAACAGCCAATGCATACCCGGCAACACCAACCAGTTAATCAGCGGAACTTGCTCAAGGAAATCGATCCGCACCGGTGGTAACCAGCCGCCGAGGAACATCATGGCGGCCAGTGCCGAAACCAAAATCATGTTGGCGTATTCCGCCAAGAAAAATAATCCGAAGGCGATGCCGGAATATTCCACGTGAAAACCGGCGACGATTTCCGATTCGCCTTCCGCCACGTCAAACGGCGCCCGATTGGTTTCGGCTACCGCTGCGATGAAATACACGACGAACATCGGCAGCAACGGCAACCAGTTCCAGGAAAAGACGCTGCCGCCCAGCATGCCTTGACCCTGCGCCTCGACGATCCTCACCAGATTCAAACTACCGGACACCATAATCACCGTCACCAGCGCGAAGCCCATGGCGATTTCGTAGGACACGATTTGCGCCGCACAGCGCAAGCTGCCGATAAAGGCATATTTGGAATTCGACGCCCACCCGGCGATGATGACGCCGTACACGCCCATGGACGTGATCGCCATGATGAACAATAAACTCGCGTCGACGTTGGCGAATACCTTTTCTGGCGTGAACGGCATGACCGCCCACGCAACCAAGGCCGGGGCGAGCGATAAGATCGGTGCGATGATGAATAGATATTTGCTCGACCCTGATGGGATGACAATTTCTTTCATCAACATTTTCAGCACATCGGCGAACGGCTGCAGCAATCCGCGCGGGCCGACACGGTTCGGACCGACGCGCACTTGCATGAAGCCAATAACTTTACGCTCGAAATAAGTCAGCATGGCGACGCAGATCGTCAGCGGCAACACGATGACCAAAATTTTCGCCACCGTCCAGATCAGCGGCCATAGCAGCCCGAAGAAATTTTCCAGCACGATCATCAGCCGATGCGTTCCAATTGAATCGCACCAAACATCGATTCCAACCCGGCGGTGCGCGGATGTCCGGCGGCCACGCGAACTACATTATCCGGCAAGGCTTCGTCACAACTCGTGTTGAGCACGATGGCGCTGCCGCCCTGCTTTACACGAACCGATGCGCCCGCCTTCAGCGCCTGCTTTTCCAGCATTCGCGAATTCATCGCCGCCGTCGGCGCTGCCGCGTCGCGGGTTTTCTGTAAACTTTGCGCGCGCCTAACAATTGCATCGAGTTGGTAGATCGGGACTTCACCCACACGCTCTAATCCACCGATCGAAGCAGGCATCGAAACGTTGTGGATCACTTGCGTGTCGCTCAATAAACCCGCCACCGCGTCCGCGAGATCCGCAGCAATTGCGTTGCGCACCGCTTCGACACTATCAAACTCAAATCCCGGCAAGCCCAACAAATTCGCCAGCACGCGCAATACTTTCCACGCGGGACGCGATTCACCCATTGGCTTCACGACACCGGAAAAACTCTGCACGCGCCCCTCCATATTGACAAACGTACCGGCAGTTTCGGTGAATGGCGCAATCGGCAACATGACTTGAGCGTATTCGCTAGCGCGGTGACGATAACAAGTTAGCGCCACTACAAACTCCGCCGTCGCCATGGCATTCATCGCCGTGACCGGTTGATGGCAATCTAACTCCGGCTCCGCGCCGAGTAAGACGTAGGCTTTGCGCGCTGACGTTATCATTTGCGCGGCATTCAGCCCCGCCTGAGATGTCGTTCCCAATGGCCCTGCGCAAGGCGCCGCGCCGGCGAGGCTCGCGCCCACGCTGTTGGCCGCTTCACCGAGCACGCCAAAGCGCGCGTTCACGACACGCGCCAACGCCTGAGCAACGGCGTAAATACTTGCATAGGCGGGATGATGCTGCGCGACATTGCCGAGTAAGATTACGCCCTCACCTGTTTCGATCAGGCTCGCCGCGATCTTGCGCGCGGTGTCGGAAATTTGAACTGCCGCGAGCACACTCCGCAGCGACCCAGGCACGTCGCCCGGGCTGCGCTCCAGCGCCGCTTTCAACACTTCCGCTACAGTACTTAATAATTCACTCGGCGCGACAATCGCTTTGTTCGCAATCGTCATCAACAATTCATCGTCCGCAACGTGAATCACGTTCAGCGCAAGACCTTTCTTCACGGCCATGCGCATACGCTGCGAAATGAGCGGCTGCTCTTTGCGCAATGTGCTGCCTATAATCAGCGCGCTTTTCAGCTTGCTCAATTGCGCGATCTTCATGCCCAGCCAAGGAACACTTTGCGTGCCGTCAAGGCTGAAATCCGATTGGCGCAAGCGATGATCGATATTGTTCGAGCCCAGGTCGCGCATCAGCTTTTGCAGCAGGAATAATTCTTCCAGCGTTTGATGCGGCGTCGCCAGCGCGCCGATACTGTCAGCGCCATGTTGATCTTTAACGCGCCGAATATGCCGCGCCGTAAATTCCAGCGCCGTCTGCCAATCGACTTCGCGCCAGGCCCCGGCCTCTTTGATCATCGGC
>JANNMV010000548.1:0-4760 GCA_031398205.1 Pseudomonadota bacterium
CACAGCGGTGCGAATGGCAATCGCCAGATCCATGTCGCCGTTAAAACCCAAATAGCCGACTGCACCCGCGTAAACGCCGCGTTTGGTCGGCTCCAGTTCGTCGATGATTTCCATGGCGCGCACTTTCGGCGAGCCGGACACGGTTCCCGCGGGGAAGGTCGCGCGCAGCACGTCCATTGCGTTTAGCTCGGGCCGCAGCTTACCCTCGACGCCCGACACGATGTGCATGACGTGGGAGTAGCGCTCGACGATCATGTTGTCGGTCAGCTTGACACTGCCGGTCTGCGCGACGCGGCCGACATCATTGCGGCCCAGATCCATTAACATCACATGCTCGGCGCGTTCCTTCGGATCGGCCTGCAATTCCGTTGCCAGCGCGTCGTCTTCCGTAGGGGTGGCGCCCCGTGGGCGTGTGCCGGCGATGGGGCGTAGCGTGACGGTACCCCGCTCCAACCGCACCAGGATTTCCGGTGACGAGCCAACTACGTGAAAATCGTCGAAGTTGTAATAAAACATATATGGCGACGGATTCAGCGTTCTCAGTGCGCGATACAACGTCAGCGGCGATGCATCGAATTTCTGGCTCAAGCGCTGGCTCAACACCACTTGCATACAATCGCCATCGAAAATATATTGCTTGGCGCGACTCACGGCAGATTTGAAATTTTCTTCGCCGAACTCGGAACTCGCCGCGCTCGCCGTGGCCGCGTCCAAATTCGGTGGCGGCTCGATGGGATGGCGCAGCTTGCGCTTCAATTCCGCCAAGCGTTCTTGCGCCAGACGATAGGCGTTCGGCGCCGACGGATCAGCGTACACGATGAAATAAAGTTTGCCGCTCAAGTTGTCGAACACCACCAATTCCGTCGACAACAGCAACACGATGTCGGGCAAATTCAGCGTGTCAATTTTTTTCGTTGCGGCGAGACGGCGCTCGATGTAGCGTACCGTATCGTAGCCGAAATAACCGACCAGCCCACCGCAAAAACGTGGCAAGCCGGGGACTTGCGCAACGTTGAAACGTTTTTGATAGTCTTTGACGAAGTCGAGCGGATCAACGACCGATGCGGTCTCGATTGCGACACCGTCATGCTCGACCGTAACCTGATTGCCGAACACGCGGATGCGCCGCGCCGCGGGTAGGCCGATAAAGGAATAGCGACCAAAACGCTCGCCGCCGACGACGGATTCCAAAAAATATGAGTAAGGCGCGCACCCCAGTTTGAGATAGACCGATAACGGCGTATCCAAATCGCATAACACTTCGGCGGTAACGGGAATTAAGTTGTAACCTTGGGCGGCGAGGCCCAGAAATTCTTGCTCAGTCATGACGGCTCCAAATTCAACGAACGAATGAAAACAAACGACGGGCGCAGATCAGCGCGGCCATCGCCAGTTGCGTTTCGTGGTGTTGAATAACTGCGTCATAAATTGATAGTACGTTTTGCGAAAGCACTATTCTCGATTAAATTCACTGCTTCGACAAGGTCTGCAACGAGGGCGGTTACCTTGAGTTCCGCGCGATCGCGACCTTGAAAATAGCCGTAATTCACGATGAATATGGGGCTGCCGGCGAAATGCGCGGCTTGCGCATCGTTTTCCGAATCGCCCACCATAAGCAACTCACTGGGGTGGATGGCGAAGTGTTTCGCGGCGTACAGCAGCGGCTCGGGATGAGGTTTTTTTTGCGGCAAGGAATCGCCGGACAAGGTGAGTTCGAAATAATTTTCCAGGCCTAGTTCATGCAACATTCGCGCGCTAAAACGCGACGCCTTGTTGGTTATCAAAGCAAGCCGAAGACCCTTATCCAGAGCGGCTTCCAGGCTATCTATCGCATGCGGATAAGGCCGCGTCGTGCGGCACATGACGCGTTCGTAGTGCTTCTCATAACTATGCAAGGCATCCTGAAAGTAATCATCTGCGATCGGCTCTTGCTCGCGCCCTTTTTGCAACGCGCGCCGCACTAAATTTGCGATTCCTTTGCCGATATAAGTCTTGATTTCTTCTTCCGGCAACGGCGGCAAACCCAACTCGTCGCGCATGAGATTGCCCGCGTAGGCAAGATCGCCGACGCTATCGACCAAGGTTCCGTCGAGATCGTAGGCGACAGCACGGACCGGAATCGGAAAAATCGCCGTCACGCCTTCGCCAATTCAGCACGCATGGCATCGATTTTGGCCCGATACTCACCCTTGCCGAAAATCGCCGAACCAGCGACGAACGTATCGGCGCCCGCCTCGGCAATTTCGCGGATGTTGTCGGTCTTCACACCGCCATCGACTTCCAGCCAAATATCGCGGCCACTGGCGTCGATGCGCTTTCTCACGGCGCGCAATTTATTCAGCGCTTCGCGAATGAAGCTCTGGCCGCCGAAGCCGGGATTTACCGACATAATCAAAATCAGATCGAGTTTGTCGATCACGTGATCGAGGTAATGCAACGGCGTTCCTGGATTGAACACCAGTCCCGCCTTACACCCGTTGTCCTTGATGAGTTGAATAGTGCGGTCGATGTGATCGGACGCTTCGGGATGAAAGCTGATGATGTTCGCGCCGGCCTTGGCGAAATCCGGCACGATGCGATCGACGGGCTTCACCATCAGATGTACGTCAATTGGCGCGGTTGTGATTGGACGCAACGCTTCGCAAACCAACGGACCGATGGTGAGATTCGGTACAAAGTGATTGTCCATTACATCGAAGTGAACAATATCCGCGCCGGCTGCAATGACGGCATTCACTTCTTCGCCAAGCTTGGCGAAGTTAGCCGACAGAATGCTTGGCGCGATACGAAATTGGCGCATGGTGGCGGTGCAGGGTATGAGTCAAGCCAGATTGTACCGGCGAAGTACAGTGAGTGCGATAACTACTGTTTATGATCTGCATAACATTGATTACACCACGCGGCGGCAACCACGAAGTACCGCAATCAAATTTGTCATTCCCGCTTTCGCGGGAATGACAAATTTTGAGGTTGAGTAGTTGAATAATCGCAGTGCCTTGCCAGAAGCCTCATGGCGCGTGCCTCTCAGGCAGGCATGCCTGAAGAACCGCATCCCAACTTGCTTGCAGCCGGATTGCTTACTTGATATTTTGCATTTGATGGCGCGCCGCCTGCGTGCCGTTGCGCCAGTACCCCGCCAACAACACGCCTCCCGCAATGAAAACATATAGCGTCCAATCCAACGCGCGATGGCTGAAGAAATAATCTTCAAACAACGGATCCTTGTCGATCATACTGGCCGCGGTCAAAGCCAGAACAGCCGCCCCGATATAGACAATCGAGGGAAAACGATCCATCCATTTCAATACCAGCGAACTACCGAACACCATGATCGGCACACTAATAATCAGTCCCAATACCACCAACAAAAAACTACCGTGCGCCGCGCCCGCCACACCGAGCACGTTATCGACGCCCATCACCGCATCGGCGATGACAATAGTCTTGATCGCGCTCCAAAAACTCGCCTTCGATCCCGCATGCGCATCGTCATGATTTTCCTTTGGTACGACCAGCCGGTAAGCGATCCAGATCAGCAACAAACCACCCACCAGCATCAGTCCCGGAATTTTCAACAGCCAGACCACTCCGAGCGTCATCACCGCGCGAATGACAATCGCGCCAACGGTTCCCCAAACGATAGCTCGCTTTCGATATTCCGGCGGGAGCCCACGCGCGGCGAGTGCGATAACGATGGCATTATCGCCGGCGAGCACCAGATCGATCACGATGATCGCGAGAAGCGCGGAGAAAAACTCGGGAGAAAATAATTCCATTTAACTGACCTCTGAACGTTGATTAAAAAATTCAACGCCAGCGCAACGAAACCGGCAAACAGCAGGCAAAAAAAACCTTTACCGATCGGTAAAGGTCTGGCCACAACGATTTACGTTGCCAGCAGAACCGGGGATCGCTCCCGAATTGACGGCCTCTGCTGTAAGGCTACTCCCCTTTATAGAAGCACTAGCTAAAACGTACTTTAAGTTGATAGGTGGTCTTTGTCAACACAACGCGACACACAACGCCGAGACGGTTTGCAGGTCGCCGCCGAGCGTGCCACCGGGGAATAATTTGACTTTTTATACTGCCGCCGCAATGAGAGCGGCGCGTAGCTAGTGAGTGAACTTGATTGTTGCTTTCCTTGTGCGAGTGGGTTGCGCATATTCCAGTATGTACCGGCCTACCATGCTTATGGATACCGGGTAGCCCTAGGCTAGCCACTGGCCTCGGGCCATTGCCTCGCACGGCATAGTGCCTGAAACTCCGCGCTAGGTCTTGGTCTCAAGCCTAGCCATTGAACGCGCCAATAGCGGCGTTTACTCGCAAAATGCCATGAATGTCCAAAACGCTTGCCTAGTTCGCTGTTTTCGTGTGCAATCAACGTTATGGCTGAGAATAATAAGTACGATATTTCCGTGCAGGCAGCGGCGACCTTTGTTCCGGAGCAATCCGACGAGCAGGAAAATCGCTATGTTTTTGCTTATACAATAACGATTACCAACACTGGCGGCGTGGCCGCGCAGTTGTTACGCCGCCATTGGATCATTACCGACGCGTCGAACCAAGTGCAGGAGGTCAGCGGCCTCGGCGTGGTCGGCGAACAACCGTATTTGCGGCCGGGCGAGAGCTTCCAATATTCCAGTGGTTCATCCATCGCAACACCAGTGGGCACGATGCGCGGAACCTATCAAATGGTTGCGGAAGATGGCACAAAATTTGACGCGACTATTCCCGAGTTTGTGCTGAGCGTGCCGCGGGTA
>JANNMV010000568.1:0-2448 GCA_031398205.1 Pseudomonadota bacterium
GATTTAGCGCAAAAAATCGATCAACTGCTGGCCGCGCCCGCCGGCCGCAAAGCGATGGCCGAGGCAGGCTTAACGTTTACTGCGGCGCACCGGGGAGCTTCGGCGCGGGCTTACGCGCTGGTTTCGTCACTTTTGGCGCAACCGGGGGCTTAACGCCGCTTTGCGTTTTCTTATCGATTGCCTCGCCGGCTTTCTGAGTGGCCGGTCCGCCAGCCGTTGGACGTGGCGAGACGTTGCTCGAGGCGGGCTCACCGGGTCTGCGCAACACGGCGTTCACTTCGATCAAATCATTGCGCACCAACAGGCCGGCGGCAAATTTAAGTCTGAGCTGGTTCAAAATCGTGTTGTATTGCGCGGAGTAAAGATCGCGCCGCGCGGTAAAGAGTTGCTGCTGTGCGTTGAGCACGTCAACACCGGTGCGCACGCCGACTTCTTGGCCAAGCTTAGTAGATTCCAATTGGCTTTGGGTCGAGACCACGGCCTGTTCTAACGCCTTCACCTGCGAAATTCCGCTGGTTACGCCGAGAAACGCTCGGCGCGCGTCCTGCGCGGCTAGGCGGCGCGCGTTTTCCGTATCGAAGCGCGCTTTCTCCCTCAGCGCGACCGATTCGCGCACCCTGGAGTTGCGTAAACCACCTTCCCAAATCGCATAGTTGAGCTGGACGCCGATGGCGGCCGATGTCGATTCCTTGGTGGAACCCAATTTGTTGGAACTGTTATAGTTTTCGCTCAGATTTGCGATCAAATCGACGGTTGGCTTAAACGCCGCTTGGTTGCGCTCGATTTCCTTAATCGCGATATCTTCGCCAGTTTTCAGCACAACGACCTGCAGACTCTGTTTTTGCGCGACGTCGACCCACTGGCGCATATCGTTCGGCGTCGGCGCCGGCAGCACCACGCGATCGCGCAGGGGTAATAGCGGGTCGAGCTGTCTACCCACCAGAATTTCCAGCGCGCGGCGTTTCACTTCCAAATCGCTCTGATCGGCGATCTCGCGCGCGGTCGCCAAATCGTACCGCGCTTGTGCTTCGTGGGTATCGGTGATCGTGGCTGTGCCGACTTCGAAATTACGTTTGGCTTGCGCCAATTGTTCCGAGATCGCAATTTTTTGATTGCGCGAAACGGCCACGTTATCTTCCGCCAACAGCACATCGAAATACGCTTGCGACGCGCGCACAATCAAATCCTGTTGCGCTTGCGCCAATTGTGCCTCGATCTGCGTCAATTGGAGTTGGGCCTGATGTACCCGAATGTTGTTTTCCGGCCGATACAACGCTTGCGTAAGCGATAACGTCAATCCTGCCGCGGCGTAGTTATCCGAGCCGGAGGATATCGTATCGCCGGCCCGATCGTTTCGCGTGTAGTTGTAGGTCAGCGGCAGTTGTAAATTGACCTGGGGCCGTAGCGCGGAACGAGCCTGCGGCAGTCGCTCGAGCCCGGCGTTGTAAGTTGCCTTTGCCGCAGCGTAGACCTGATCTTGCTGCTCGGCCGCCACATAGACGTCGAGTAAATCTGCGGCGTGCGCCGAGAAGGCGAACATCAAACCCAACGCAATCGGAGTGAATCGTATCATTGCTCTAATCCAAAAAACTCAAAAGATAAACTGTTCGCGTTGCAGCGCGTTCTTCAGCGACGGAATGCAGGTTTCAAATAACTCGTGCTGCTCGACGCCGCCCTGAGCGCTGCGCGATAGCAACATGGCCTTCATGCTCGGCTCTTCGCCGACTACTGCAAACATGCGGCCGCCGGGAGTCAGACTTTGTGCAAACGCTTCAGGCAAAACCGGTGTCGATCCGGTCAGCACGATCACGTCGTATGCCTGCGCCGATTGCCAGCCTTGCGCGCCATCGCCGACGGCGAAACTAACATTATCAATGCCGTGAGCGCGCAAATTTTTCTCCGCAAACGCCGACAACTCCGGGATGATTTCCACACTGGTCACGTGCTGCGCGATTTTCGCCATTAACGCCGTGGTGTAGCCACAGCCACTGCCGATTTCCAACACGCGATCGGTTTTCTTTAAGCTGAGCTCTTGCACGATGCGCGCTTCCAGCTTCGGCGGCAATGTAAATTCGCCAAAACCAATCGGCGCCGCCATATCGACAAACGCCAGCGCGCGCGAACGCTCGGGCAAAAATTCCTCGCGCTTGACCTCGAACAGCAAATCCAGCACGTCTTGATCGAGCACGTCCCAAGTGCGGATCTGCTGCTCAATCATATTGAAACGCACTTGCTCGATATTCATGAAGGCCAAACTGAAATGAGTGACGAACGATTATAACAAAAGAGGGAAAATCATTGATTTATATCGAGGCCGGTGATCGAACGGGAGTGCAAATGTGTCAGGAAATCAAAGCTAACGCGACTTACCTGTCATTGCGAGGAGCGTTCTTTGCGACGAAGCAATCTCGATTTTTCGGCCGTGAATGGCGAGATTGCGTCGTCGCA
>JANNMV010000623.1:0-2078 GCA_031398205.1 Pseudomonadota bacterium
ACCCGCGTAGGGGTCGTGCCATGCTCGGCGAACCACTCCAGCATCTGCGTGTGCAGCCTTGCTTCGCGCGGCAACACCATGAGCGGCACATTCGCCAGGTCCGCCGGATGCACTAGCGTTTTGCTGCGAAAGCACGACGCCAGGCCGACCCACACCAAATCCATCGCACCGATCGGTGTGAACCGCAGCTCAGGCGCGTCCACCGGCCCGGCGACTACGGCGACGTCGATCTCGCCGCGGCTGACCTTATTCATCAGTTGAACGTTGAGATCGATTTCAAGCCCGACTTCGGCATCGGGATAGTGGCGCTTAAGTTCGTCAATGATCGCGACCAACGACTGCGTGGCCACCGCTTCGCCCATACCGATCTTGATGACGCTTTGAACCAGCTCCGGCCGGCCGGCCGCCATGCGTAGCCGCGCGGCATCGGTTACAACGCTGTACGCATGCGGTAGCAATTCGCGCGCCTTCAACGTGAGCTGTACGCGCCGGCCAATACGTTCGAACAACGCGATGTCCAACTCTTCTTCCAATTCGCGTATGCGTGCAGATACATTCGCTTGCGACGTATGCAGTCGCTCGGCAGCCGCGCTAAACGTGCCGAGCTGTGCGATCCAGTAGAACGTTTCGAGTTGTCGAATATTCATGCGTTAACCTGCAAGCACCACGGCATCTTTACCGTATCGCGATGCAACCGCAGCCATGCGTTGCGTGCGATTGTAGATTGGTTAAATTCTGAAGACTCTGACGGCGTGGGCATCGCGCCCGCGCCGATCACGGCTATTGCGGCGAACGTCGCGAAACTCTCGGCCAGCCTGAGCCTAACGGATTTAATCTGCGGGTCGCGGGCGGGCTCAGCGTAGGCGCATGTGATCACATAAGCCGGATCAATCCCGATTATTTCCGCCACCCGGCGCGCGGTTTCATCGCCAAAATAGCTTTCGCCGTTCCTGCGCATCGAAATAGTTTGCTTGGTCACGCCCAAACGTGCCGTAAGTTCAATGTCGCGCTTCACGTCTAGGCGCGCCTTCGCTTCATTCAAAAATTCGACTGGTGTTTTCATGGACCATTCACCGTGGCTGATTGACGCTGACAGTGTAGCAGCGTGGTGTTCGGTAGTGAGGGGGCGTTTGAAACGAATAAAAGAGGCTAGGCTCACATTAATCCGATCATCATAACCCTAGCTTTCCCTGCCCGGCGTTATGCGCCGCAGATTCAATGTGTTCCAAGCGTGGCCTGCGGCGCGCCCTCCCACCTAGCCCTCCCCCGCGCTGCAGGGGAGGGAATGTGTTGTCGCCTTTCGTTGCGAAGTGGCGGAACGTCGGAAAGGGCGTCTTTGGCTTGTAAATTAGTAAGGTTAGGCCGTCGCGCCCCCACAAGACGAACCCGCACCCGCCGTACAGCCTAGGCAATGATCGTCAAAACGAATGCGTCGCGACATGAGTTGATCGAAATCGAAATCGAAAATACTCGGTGCTTTTCCGACTTTTCCTTCTGCTTCGATTTCCAGCATTTGATTGAAGTCGCAATCGTAAAGCTTGCCCTCCCAACTGACGCTGATGAGGCTGCGGCACATGACGCCTGCGGCGGCGGTGGGGTTGAACGCGGCTAACAATTTATCCATGTAGGCTTGGTACTGGCCGGATTTATCGAGATGCAGTTTGAAGCGATTGATGGGCATGTTGGTGATGGTGTAAAGCTGGTTGAAATCGATGTTGAATTTCGTTTTCAGTTCGCGTTTGTAATCGGCTTCGAGCGATGCTTGCGCGGCGGGTAAATAGGGGCCAACGGGGTTGTAAACTAAATTGAGTTTGAGTCCCGATCCTTCCATGCCATAGCCAAGCGAATTGAGTTTATTTAGTCCGCGTATGCTTTTTTGAAACACGCCGCTGCCGCGTTGCGCGTCGGTGAAATATTCTTGGTAGTAGGGTAATGAAGACACAACCTCGCAGCGATTTGCCGCGAAAAAATCGTGCAGATACTCTTTGCTTGCGCCGGTTTGCGGATGGCCATCGTAGACGACGGTGAGGTTGTGACGAACCATGACGTGTTTGCCGAGCTTGCGTGCTTCCGTGACG
>JANNMV010000644.1:0-3423 GCA_031398205.1 Pseudomonadota bacterium
GGCCATGGCTTAGGCTCCCTTCGCTTGGCGGTCGTCGCCGATGACTAGGCGCGTATCGCTTACATACATATAAGGTGGAACCTTGAGATTGATGGGAGCTGGCGCACCTTTATACACACGCGCCGCCAGATCGAACTTAGAACCGTGGCAAGGGCAGTAAAAACCCCCTTTCCAATCGGCGCCCAGGTCGGCGGGGCCGATTTCTTTACGGAAGGTTGGAGAGCAACCAAGATGGGTGCATACGCCTTCGGCGACCAGAATGTTTTCGTGTTCTTTGCGCGCTCGCGTGGGGTTCTTGGCGTAGTCGGGTTGGCTACTCGAGTCGGATATCGCGTCCGCCAGGTGATCGCCGCTGGCGTTCAACTGATCCAACATTTCGCTGGTGCGATTCACGATCCAAACGGGTTTGCCGCGCCATTCGACGGTGAGCAACATGCCGGGCTCGAGCTTGGAAATATCCACTTCAACGGGCGCGCCGGCGGCTTTCGCCCGCTCACTGGGGAACATGCTGAATACAAAGGGGCTGATGGCTGCCACGGCGCCGATAGCGCCTACCGTCGACGTTGCCTTGACCAAAAAGCGTCGTTTTTTGGGATCTGCCGAATTTCCAGCCATGCGTAAACTACCTTAAAATTTGGAAAAAGACTTACATTTTAACCTATTGGCGCAACAAACTTAAAGCCCCTTTGCACAACCGAGCCTTTTGGGTTGACTCGTAGTGCCATTGCTGCCTATATTAGCCTCGCAGTATTTGCACTCGAAAATATATGCGCTATCAACAACTTAAAGGAGAACTGTGCAATGGGGATGATGAGAGAGTTCAAAGATTTTGCAGTAAAAGGCCCGGTAATGGACCTAGCGGTCGGCGTGATAATCGGCGTGGCGTTTGGAAAAATTGTGGATTCACTGGTGAATGACGTGATCATGCCAGTAGTCGGATTGGTTGCCAACGTCGATTTCTCGGGTCAATTTATAGTGCTCGGCGATAATCCGAATAACCTCATGGCCTTGGCGGATCTCAAGAAAGCCGGCATTGCGACGCTGGCCTACGGAAATTTCATCACCATTTTGATCAACTTTATTATCCTCGCGTTTATTATTTTCATGTTGGTGCGCGCGTTGAACAACATGAAAAAGGCCGCGCCGCCCGCGCCACCACCGCCCACGCCTGAAGAAATTTCCTTACTGCGCGAAATTCGCGATGCGCTGAAACGTTAATTCCTGCCGACAGCGAGGAAAACGGCTCGCAAGAGTCGTTTTTCGCCGCTCTCAAGCGCTCACTTTGTAATTTTGATTCGTTCCAAAACGTGCTAGAGTTACAAACCAACTCTGGACGGTACGCTATTATTTTTGATCAGCCGCACTTCTTTCTAGACTTTCATCCTAATGCGTAAACTTTGGCTACTTTTCGCGCAGAGCGCCGCGATCACGCTTGGTGCGCTGCTTGCCGTCGGTGTGATTCATCCGGAATGGTTCGCGCGCCTTAATGGCGGCGGCTCCAGCGAAGTCGTCACCATCAACCAAGCACCGAACAACCTGGCCCGACTAACCCCGGCAATCAGTTTCAGCGGCGCCGCTAAACAGGCGATGCCTGCGGTGGTCAATATATTTACCAGCAAAGAGACCAAAAATCGCCGTCAGCCCTTTATGGACGATCCATTGTTTCGGCGCTTCTTTGGCGATCGCTTCGATGACGAGGAGCGACAACAACAATCCAGCCTGGGCTCAGGCGTGATTGTCAGTCAGCAAGGATTTATTCTTACCAATCATCATGTTGTGGAATCGGCCGACGAAATTCAAGTGGCGCTGGCCGATGGTCGCCATGTACCCGCCAAGCTGGTCGGGGCGGATCCGGAAACCGATCTGGCGGTGTTGCGAATAGATCTGAAAAACTTGCCGGCAATGACCTTCGGCAGCTCGGAAAACATCAAAATTGGTGACGTGGTTCTGGCCATTGGCAATCCGTTCGGCGTCGGCCAAACCGTCACCATGGGCATCGTCAGCGCCGTGGGTCGCAGCCATTTAGGCATCAATACATTCGAGAATTTTATCCAAACCGACGCCGCGATTAATCCCGGGAACTCCGGCGGCGCGCTGATCGACGTGTCGGGACATCTGATCGGCATCAACAGCGCAATCTATTCGCGCAGCGGCGGCAACCAAGGCATCGGCTTCACCATTCCCGTCAGCCTGGCGAAGAAGATCATGGAGCAGATCATCCAGACCGGCGCCGTCACCCGCGGCTGGATCGGTGTGGAAGTGCAAGACGTGACACCGGAATTGGCCGAATCCTTCAACCTTGGCACACAGCAGGGCGCTCTCATTGCCGGTGTGCTGCGCGACGCACCGGCGGACAAAGCGGATATTCATCCCGGCGACGTGGTGGTCGATATCGCCGGTAAACAGGTAACAGACTCGTCCGAATTGCTGAATTTGATCTCCGATCTGCCGCCGGGTAAAACCGCCAAAATAAAAGTCATCCGTACGCAAAAAGCCGTGACTGTCGAGGTTAACATCGGCACGCGCCCAAAACAGCAGCAGAGCGAGCAAAACTAGGCAAATCCAAACCGGGTTGCCCTTCACCCCGGAAATAGCTTAAAATCGCGGACTTTTCCGTGTTTTCGTCAGGGCAGAATTTATGGTTGTTATTCGTTTGGCTCGCGGTGGCTCTAAAAACCGCCCATTTCACAATATCGTTGTCGCGGATTCGCGTAATCGTCGCGATGGCCGCTTTATCGAGCGCCTCGGTTTTTATAACCCGATGCTCAAAGCCGGCCCGGATCAACTGCGCATCAGCCTTGATCGCGTCACCTATTGGCAGAGCAAGGGCGCCATCGCCTCCGACGCCGTGGTGAAGTTGATTAAGCGTGGCGGCCAAGCTATCGCCGCTGTCTAAGCAGCAGACACCGCCGGGCGATCTGGTGGTGATGGGGCAAGTAGTCGCGCCGTTCGGCATCAAGGGTTGGTTGCGCATTCGCTCCTTCACGGACGAGATCGATGCCCTCGCGAATTATTCGCACTGGTGGTTGCAGTTAGCGTCGGGCTGGCAAATGTTTCAGCTTCAAGATTCATCCGTGGGAAGCAAAGGTTTGACCGCCCTGCTCGCCGAAATTGGCGACCGTACCCAAGCGGAGTCACTAAGCAATACACCGATTGCCGTATCGCGTTCAGCGCTGCCACAGCTTGAAGTAGATGAATTTTACTGGGCCGACTTAATCGGTTTTAGCGTGGAAACGCCGCAACAAACTAAGCTGGGCGTGTTGGATGGATTGCTTGAAACCAGTGCGGCGGATGTGCTGGTAGTCAAAGGCGAGGCGGAACATTTGATTCCCGCGGCATTGATTGTTGAAGTCGACATGGATGGCAAGCGCGTCACGGTCGACTGGGATTTGGATTACTGAGTTGCAGTTCGACGTTATCACG
>JANNMV010000651.1:0-2719 GCA_031398205.1 Pseudomonadota bacterium
TGACGCATTTCCGGCCGATCCCAGACGTGATCCGTGGTGAGGCGGGTGAGCTTGCCTTGGCGCAGCAAATAAATGCGCGTGTCGCCGATATGCGCAATCGTGTAGTGGCGGTGACGCAGTGCCAGAACCGACAGCGTCGTCGCCATGCCGTCCTGTTCCGGATGGGTGGAGGACTGTGCGATCAGCCAGCGGTTGATCGCCTGCAATACCCGATCGAGGGCCACGGGAATGTCCCAATCGTCCGGCGTCGCATAATAGTCAGACAGCAATCCGCGCACCGTGTACTCCGCCGCCTCGCGCCCGCCGCTGCTGCCCGAAACGCCATCGGCGACGGCGACCAAAATACCTTTCCCACTGAGTTCCGGTTCACCGGGCAACACCATGCCGACGAAGTCTTCGTTGCGTTCGCGCTTGCCGGTGAGTGAGGCGTGGCCGGAGGTGATTTGGAGAGTGGGTTGGGACACTGGTTTGAACGTCTAGTTGATTATTATCGGGCTTTAGGAAATTTGGCGCTGCCCCTCATGGCCTTAGGCCACCCCGTCCCTACCCTTCTCCCAAAGGGAGAAGGGAGCCGATCCCCTCTCCCTCTGGGAGAGGGCTAGGGTGAGGGCCTTGCGCGCAAAATTCACGAACGTTCATCGCGAAACATGAAAACTATTGTGCCCGAAAATGCCCCAGCCTATTTTTTCAGCAGCATGGCTGGGAGCCGCATGGATACTAGGCTGCAGGGCATGCTATGCCGAACGGCAAGCTGGGCGCGGCATCCAGGCAATCAAATTCGCGCGACAGTCAAATGGGCGGCACCCCATGTCGTGCGCCAACGGGTCTTGACGGTGGTCAAACCCCATAGGGCCAACATCGCCAGCGCAGCGAAGATGAGAAAGCCGAGTTGATAACTTCCGGTAATTTGTTTCGAATAGCCTAGGCTCGACGCGAGGTAAAATCCACCGACACCGCCCGCCATGCCGACCATGCCCGTCATGACACCGATTTCTTTACGGAAGCGCTGCGGCACCAATTGGAACACCGCGCCATTGCCCATGCCCAGGGCCCACATGGCGAACATGAATGCCAGCAGAGCCATCCATGCCGCTGGTAAACCAAAACTCACAATCACTAAAAATGTCGCCGCGAGCACATACATCGCACTCAGGGACTTGATGCCACCGATGCGATCGGCGAGCCAGCCGCCGAGGGGACGCATCATCGAGCCCATGAATACGCAGGCGGCGGTGAAGTACCCGGCGCTAACGGGAGACAGGCCGTATTGGGTATTGAAGTAGATCGTCAACGACGACGCCAAGCCGACGAAGCCGCCGAAGGTAACGCTGTAAAAAAACATGAACCACCAAGCGTCCTTATCGCGCAGCACTTTCAGATATTCCGTGAGTGATTTCGCGGGCGGGCAATCGGGGCTGTCCTTAGCGACCCATAGATAAAACACAAACACGATGGCAAGCGGAATCGCCGCAAGGCCGATGACGTTGTTCCAGCCGAATGCAACGGCGAGCGAAGGTGCGAACAATGCCGCTAACACCGTGCCGGAATTTCCCGCGCCGGCAATACCCAGCGCGGTGCCTTGATGTTCGGGAGGATACCAGCGCGAGGCGAGCGGTAAGGCAACGGCGAACGATGCGCCGGCGACACCGAGAAAAATACCGAGGGTGAGCACTTGCGCGTAGCTGTGTACGCCGAAATACCAGGCAACGATGAGCGCGACAATGACAATGACTTGGCCAATGGCGCCGGCCAGCTTGGGTTTGAGATGATCGACGAGGACGCCCATGACGATGCGCAGCAGCGCACCGGCGAGCACCGGCGTGGCGACCATCAGTCCTTTTTGAGCCGCATTTAAATTGAGATCATTGGCAATCTGCACGCCAAGCGGCCCGAGCACAACCCAGACCATGAAACTCAAATCGAAATAAAGAAACGCCGCGAGTAAGGTCGGCGGATGACCGGCTTTCCAAAATGATTTATTCATGAGGCATCCTAATTGTGTCGTGACTTTAAGATTTAGCAAGCCATGTGCCACTTCAATTCATCGGAATAGTTTTGGCCAATCACGGTGTCCCGTTTCTGAGGGGAAAGGTGGATTGGCGGCAATGAATATGCGTTCGAATATTTGGTGCGTGATCGGACCGTGGCTGCGCCTTACAGGTGCATTTGCGGACCTGTGCGCACCGATTTGATGCGTTGCAGCATCGAGCGCCAGGGTCGTCAATTCGCGCCACGGGCTTTACGGCCTTTACGACGTACGCGTTTTCTCGATTCTTGTGTGAGACGTTTAATGGCATCGATCTTGCTAACTGGCTATTAGCAGGTACTGCTTATTTTTGCTCGGTACAAACTTAAATTGAAATTTGGAGCCTATCGATAGCATGAAGAAAATGAATTTAGTCATGGTGGGCAACGGCATGGCGGGTGTACGCACCCTGGAGGAGCTGCTGAAGATTGCGCCGGAGCAATACAACATCACCGTGTTCGGCGCCGAACCTTATGCCAACTACAATCGCATATTGTTATCGCCGGTTCTCGCGGGCGAACAGACCATCAAAGACATCATGTTAAATGATGTCGATTGGTACGAAGCGAAAAACATCACGTTGCATCTGGGCAAGAAGATCGCCCGCATCGATCGCGTCAATCGCCTGGTGATCGCCGAGGACGGCACGACCGCGCAATACGATCGCTTGTTGCTGGCGACCGGTTCCAATCC
>JANNMV010000663.1:0-3211 GCA_031398205.1 Pseudomonadota bacterium
CACCGGCACCGGCTTCGCCACCCATGATTTTTCTTGGATCGAACGCAATATTCCCAACGATTGCGATGCCAGATTAACTGACGTGACATCGAGCTTTGCCGTGCTTGCGTTGATGGGGCCGCGCGCTCGGGACGTGCTGTCCAAGGCAACCGATGCGGATGTAAGCAACCACGCGTTTCCGTTCGCGACGTTGCAAAATATTGCCATCGCCGGTGCGCCGGTACGCGCGCTGCGCGTGACCTATGTGGGCGAGTTGGGCTGGGAATTGCACGTGCCGACCGAGTTCGCTGTGCGCCTGTTCGACGCGCTAATGCAAGCGGGAGAGGCTCATGGAATAAGGCTCGCAGGCTATCGCGCGATTGATTCGTTACGCCTGGAAAAAGCTTATCGCGCCTGGGGAAGCGACATCGGCCCGGATCACACGCCGCTGGAAGCCGGCTTGGCCTGGGCGGTAAAATTTCACAAAGACATTCCCTTTCGCGGTCGTGACGCATTGCGCGAACAACAAAACGGCGCGCTAAAAAAACGCCTGGTCTGCTTCACCGTCGCTGATCCGGAAATCGTACTGCTCGGCCGTGAAACGATCTACCGCGACGGCGAAAGAGTTGGCTGGCTTTCCAGCGCCGGGTGGGGGTACACTGCGAATGCGAACATCGGTTATGGCTATGTCCGTTGTGCCGAAGGTGTGAGCACCGAATGGCTGGAATCAGGTGCCTATGAATTGGAGGTAGCCAGCGAGCGTGTCGCCGCCGCGCTGCACCTTGAGTCGCCGTACGATCCGGCGTCGACTCGCGTTCGCAGCTAGGTTTTTTGTCGGTAGTTTTCTTTAACATTAGCGAAAGGAACGATCATGTCCGTTGCACGAGTAACAGAGATTACAACCTCTTCCAAAAAAAGCTTTGACGACGCGGTCAACGTTGGCATCGCGCGCGCCGCGAAAACCCTAAAGAATGTTCAGGGCGCGTGGATTCAGGATCAGAAGGTCGTGGTCGACGCCAAGGGAAAAATCAGTGAATACCGCGTGTCGATGAAGATCACGTTTGTATTGAAGGACTGACCGTACCTAGCTGAGAACTATCCGGTGATGCCGATTCCTCGCGCCATCATGGCGGCGAGGATCGGTAGCAAGAAAAGCAACGCAAATTCGATATGAATAAGCTTGCGGGTGGTTTGTATCGCCGCTGCGTCAGGTAAGGCGCTGGGATTGTTGCGTAGCGCCTTTCGCCAGCGAATGTAATTCAGTGTTGGCAGAATCGACAGCAAACCAATCAGCAAAAACAATCCGAGCTTGATCCAGAACACCGGGTTGTGCGTGTAGAACGCGGCGCCTTTCACAGCGTAAAAAACACGCAGCCCACCTGCCACGAGTGTTAGGCCGGCGAGAATGCCATAGAGGCCATCAATGCGCACGACGCGCATCACGGTCTCCGCCGAAATTCCAGGCCGGACTAACGTCATTTCGGCCGCGAGAATCACGAACAAGCCGAACACGCAGAGGTGATGGATTACCGCTAGAAAAGCGTCGAGGATCATGAGTCATCTCCGAATTCAACTTGAACTAAGACTCGCACTTCATCGTCTCGCGATTTGTTTCGACAAGTCATTGCGAGCTGCCTGTATTCGCGCTGTCAAAACTGCACACGAACCATG
Organism: Pseudomonadota bacterium; assembly: GCA_031398205.1. Lineage (GTDB taxonomy): Bacteria > Pseudomonadota > Gammaproteobacteria > Burkholderiales > JALYOK01 > JALYOK01. The sequence continues at coordinate 1,651 of JANNMV010000663.1, forward strand.
AACCGCGCAGCAGTTGTAGGGTGGATCAAGCGCAGCGGATCCACCACAGCAAAAAAAGCAACCGGCGAACGCTGTTCGCCACGGTCGATCCGCTGCGCTTGATCCACCCTACCGTTTAGTTCTGGTTCATGGAAAGGAGCGACAAAGCAATCTCGTATTTCATGAAGATCAAAAACGAGATTGCTTCGTCGCGTCGCTCCTTCCCATGACGTTGTTGGATTTAATCTATTAACGATTGATAGACCAAATCACGCAGCAGAATTCGATAGTGGTTGCGGCGATTTATTTCCTGCGACATATAGGTCACCGTCAGTTGCTCTTTCGGGTCGAGCCAAAAATACGTTCCCGCATAGCCGCCCCAATAAAAATCGCCGACCGAACCCGGCCATGGCGCCAGGCCGGTGTCTTTGCGCACGGCGAAGCCTAATCCGAAGCCGTAGCCGTCCCCTGGATTCCACACCGTACCGACGCCGATGGACGGCCCGACATGATTCGACGCCATATAGGCCACTGTCCTGGAGCCCAATATCCGCGCGCCTTCCAGCTCACCGCCATTGAGCAGCATTTGGCAAAACCGGGTGTAATCACCCGCCGTCGATGCGAGGCCGTGACCGCCGGCGAAGAAGCGCGTTGGCTTGGTGAAATCCAGTAACACTTGCTTCGCGCCGGTTTCTCTATTCGGTTGCGACTCGGCAATACGACTAAGTTTCTCGCTCGGCAAAATGAATGCGGTATCGTTCATTTTCAGTGGAACCAAGATTCGTTCGCGCAAAAATTCGTCGAGATTTTTTCCACTCGCAACTTCCACGACACGGCCGAGCACGTCGGTGGAATGACTGTATTCATAGGTTGTTCCCGGCTCGTAGGCAAGCGGCAACTTGGCGATCGCTGTCACGAATTCAAGCAGCGTCGGCGAGGCAAGTCCGACACCGGCCTCTTTGTACATTTTCTGCACGGTGGTCTTGTCGTTGAGCGGCGCGCCATAAGTTAAACCCGACGTGTGCCGCAACAAATCCTGCACGGTGATTTGGCGCTTGGCAGGCACCGTGGTAAACGTGGCCGTTCCGCTCGCGTCAATCGAATCAATGCCGACTTTCATGTCCTTAAACTCAGGAAGGTACTTCGAGATCGGCTCGGCCAATTGCAGTTTGCCTTCTTCGACCAAGATCATCGCGGCGACACTGACAATCGGCTTGGTCATCGAGTAGATGCGGAAAATGGATTCATTGCTCATCGGCGTCGCTTTCTCGCGATCCTGAAACCCAAAGCTCTTCTGATAAACCAACTTTCCCTTGCGCGCGATGGTCAGCGTGACGCCGGGTAATTCCTTGTCATCGATGATTTTTTGGAACGCCGCGTCTAATCGCTTCAAACGTTCACTGGACATGCCGACGGAATCCGGTGTGGCTTCCGGCAACGGCGCGGCCGATACAAAACCAGCGAACAGAAGCCAGAAAACACCGGCGTATTTTTTAGATTTCATTTTGTCTCCTCAAGAGTCGTAGGTTTTATCGCGATTTTAGAATGGTAACTCAACCGCGTGGGTTAGGAACTTCATCAG
>JANNMV010000018.1:0-1514 GCA_031398205.1 Pseudomonadota bacterium
CTCGGTCAGCCCATAACCTTTGGCCAAGCCGGCCTGCAACGGTGCTCGCTGCACCAGCTCGGCAAACCAACCGTGAAAGGTATTGATCTTGATACCGGGCTGGGCCGTCAACACGCGCTCGAACAGACTTCGTGCGGTGGCCACCAGCGGTGAAATTTCGGTTGCGTCGATGCCGCGCTCGCGCAGAAAATGCTCGACCCACTGGTCCGGTCGAGTCGCCAATTCCTCAAGCCACCCATGCAGTCGCTCCTGCATTTCGCGCGCGCCTTTGCGGGTAAAGGTGATCGCGAGAATTTCCCCCGGTGCTACGCCCGCCAGCAACAATCGGATAATGCGCGATACCAACAGCCAGGTTTTGCCGCTGCCGGCACAAGCCTCGACCACGACGCTTTTTTCCGGGTCGAGCGCGGCCAACAGTTCGATAGGTTCAGCCGCCATTGCCGTCTTCCCAAAAGCGGCGTCGGCAAATCCCTTGCGCTTCGCAATAGTTGCAAACGGCATCCACGCCGTGGGCCGGCAGGTTCGCACCTTCGGCGATGCTGTTTAAAGTTTGCTCGAGGCGCGCACTGTGCATTGCGATAACGTCGACGACCTCGCCCTTCATGGCGAATGTCTTGACCGGCGCATCGTCCAGCCCGACGTAGGCAAGCTGCGCCGGAATCGATTCCGCGATCATTCCATAGAACGGCAACTGGCTATCCTCGTCAGGATTCTCCGCACGCTTTTTTATTGCAGTGTGATTGCCGGTTTTGTAGTCGAGCACGGCGAACTGTTCTGCGCCGTCATCGCCACGTCGGCTGTCGATTCGGTCCAAGCGCCCGCGCAGTTGCACAAGTTGGTCCGTCGCGAGCGCCAGCGGCCTTTCCTGCGAAATCTCCGTCGCCTGCCAAACCCAGCCTTGTTGTTCGCGCTCGCGCTGCCACTCGATATAAGCAGGAATGATCGCCTCCCAGCGCAAGCGCCAGGCCCTTGAAAAATAATCTTCGGCAGGCGCATCACTAAAAACCGCCACCGTGATTGCATGCAGCGCCGCGATCAAATCAGCGTCCGCCTGATTGCTCACCAGCGGATGGCGCTGGTGAAACTGCGACAAAATACGATGCACCAATTCACCGTAGTCTTTCTTTTCCAACGCCTCGACCACTTCTTCGCTCGCGCGCAGGCCGAGCATGCGGCGCACAAAAAATTGATACGGGCAGGCAATCAAGCTGCCATAGTCATAGGCCGTTACGCGCTGTGGCAATAGTCCGGGCGCATGGGGTTGCGGCATGCTCAAGACCGGCACTGGGATTGGCGCAACAACCGATTGCGATCGTGCGAGGAATTCCATCAATGCCGAAAGCTCGCGATCGATCAGGTCGCAATCGTAGGCGAGGCGCTGAAACACCCGAAGTTGTGCCCAATAGGGCGACGGCAAATTCGCTTCGCCATCCTTCGCTCCTTGCCAGGTAATGAACACTGCGCCGGAATGGGCGATGAGGTGCATCAAGCGCTGCCGTTCCAACGCCCGTCGC
>JANNMV010000024.1:0-1728 GCA_031398205.1 Pseudomonadota bacterium
ATTGGGAATACCGCGATTGCCGCCTTTGCCATTCAACATCGACAGGCGGAACTCCAACGGATCGCGTCCCAACGAGTGGGCCACTTCGTCCATGAACGATTCCACCACGAACATGTTGTTCGAATTGGATACGGTGCGCAGCGCGCTGGCCTGTACCGCCCAAGTCGTTTTATCGTTGTTCCAAGCTCGCACGCGATGGTTGTCCAGGTGATACCAGTGGTCGCTGCCACCGATGGACCATTGGTCGATGTCCGCCTTGCGGCCATCCCAGGAATCCTGCTGCAACCAATCGCTGCCGAATTTCTTGCCGACACCAAAGCGTGCGCCCATCCAACCGCAGACGATGTCGTGGTTCATTGCCGAAAGCTTGCCGCCTTTGAGTCCTGCCTTAAGCTTATGGAAGGTCGGTGTACGCGCAAAGCTGGTGGCGAAATTCGACTCCCGGGTTTGAATCAACTTCACCGGGCGCCCCGCTTCCTTCGCGCAAAACGCCGCCGCGAGGATCTCGTCGTAATCTTGCTTACCGCCGAAACCGCCGCCGACCAGTTGGTTGTGAATGAAGATTTTGATCTCTTCCGGTTTTTGCTTCAGCACCGTGGCGAGATAACCGGTCAACGTCATGCGCGCGAACGACGCACCTTGGGTGCCGGTGTAGACATGCCATTCGCCGTTCACGTGTTGCACGGTTGCATTCAGCGGCTCCATGGTGGCGTGGCACACCATCTCCGTGGTGTACTCCAACTCCAAGGTTTTTTCCGCCTCGCCCAACGCCTTGTCTACGTCGCCCTCGAGCACCCATGCGCCTTCCGCCTTGCTAGGATCGGCCTGCAGTTGCTGGTACTCTTTCTTCAAGTCGGCGCTGCTCAAGTTGCCGTACGGCCCCTGATCCCACTTCACCTTCAGCACCTTTGCTGCCTGCATCGCTTGCGGGAATTTTTCAGCGAGCGCCACCACCCAGCCCGTGCATTTGCCGAGCGCAGTGTCGACCATCACCGCCTTCACAAAACCGGGAATTTTCTTCGCTTCCGCATCGTCAATGCCGGTCACTTTCGAGCCATATCGCGAACGCGGAATGACCAAGGCGCCGTACAACATATTCGGCAGAAACACGTCGATGCCGTATTTCGCCTGGCCATTGGTCTTGGCGGGAATGTCGATCGCGGGCACGGATTTGCCGATAATTTCGTACTTGCTCGGGCTCTTGAGTTTGATGTTCTTGAAATCATCGGGGTAACTGAACTTGCGGTCGATTTTTACCTTCTGCAGGATTTCGCCATAAGAAAGCGAGCGTCTCGAAGTTCGATCGACCACCTTGCTATTGGCTGCAAAGCAATCGGCTTCCTTGGCGTTGAGCAGCTTGGCGCCGGCTTCGATTAAAGCGATGCGGCCGGCAGCGCCGGCGCGCGCGATGCGGTCGAACTCCGTCGTTACGCTGCCGCTATTGACCGTATAGGCGAGGCCGTATACGCCAAACGTTTCGTTGCTCTCAACGGGCTGGTCGATGCGCACGTCATCCCATTTCACTTCCAGCTCTTCGGCGATCACCTGCGCGAACGCAGTGCCAATGTGCTGGCCCATCTCTGCCTTAACGACATGCATCACCGTCTTGCCGTCCGGCGTGATGGTGAACCAAATCGCCGGGGTGAACGCTTGGGTCGCAGCCGCCGCTTGCGCTTCGCCGCTGCCGACTAGGCTAGTGCCAAAGGCAATACCGAGCACTGCGCCGGC
>JANNMV010000073.1:0-1579 GCA_031398205.1 Pseudomonadota bacterium
CAGCAACACCGCGATTACCTGCCACGATACCTCGGCGATCGGTCGCGAATTCACCCTAAAAATTCTTCCGCTTCAAATCGAACAATGCCGCCAAGCTTAACAGCGCAACATAGATCGCGCTCTGCGCGATGAGCCACGGCAGGTCGATGCTCGATTGACCGCGGCCCAACAGCCACCCGGTCTGGGTAAACAAATCCAAACGCGGCAGAAAAAATGCAATGCCATCGAGGGTGTAGTTGGCGAGCCGATCCAGTAGTAAGTTGCCGTCGTCGGCACGGCTCGCGCCGATGAGTTGCAACGCCGCCATGGAACGCGACAAGGCATAAAAACCGGCGACTGCAGCCAGCGTACCGACGACTTGACTGAACGCGAGTACGCAAAACAGACTCAGCGCCGTGACGATCGCAAGCTCGAAGAAAAGCGACAGCCCCCACAGCATCGCGCGGCTCGGTGTGGCAAATAGGCTCAATGGCAGCGTGAAAAAAACGGCGAGCGCGACTGCGATGCCGAGATAGCCGATCAGCTTTCCGAATAAATAATGGGCGCGCGACAGATCCCGCGTCAGGAGCAATTCCATGACTTTGTCATTGGTTTCGCGCACCTGGCTGACGGTGACGAATGCCGCCAAGACGAACACGGCGGCAAAACGAAACAGCGCGGCGAGAAACGCCAGTTGGATGTCGCGGGTTTCGGTAATCGCGACCTGCTTAAGGAACAAGGTGAAGGCCAGCGCGATAATAAGAATCAGCGCGATGAGATAGAGCAAGCGGTTGCGCGCTGCTTCGAGTAACGTGTAGTACGCGATGGTGAAAATATTGCGCCGCATGGTGCACTTTAAGTTTCGCAAGGCCCGATGATATAGTGGATAAACACCGACCCGCAAATTACTCTTGTTAACAGCTATTCAATCGCACTTTCTCTCGCCTCGACGCCCGCGTCACGCCATGGCTGCGACGCCCATGGCGACTGCCGTTTCCTTCACCATGCCGGCAAACCAAGTGGCCCCAGGCTACCGCAGCTTATGAATATCTTACCCGCGCTGTTCAATCGCCGCTCGACCATGATCCTGATGTTGGCAACCCTGCATCTTGCACTCGCCGGCACGCTGTCGAGTTTCGCATCGCGCGCGTTGCTGCTCGCTCACTTCGGCGTGTTTTTGTTGTGGCAACCGGTGTTTCGCGCCGACAGCAAGCTCAGCCCGGCGGTGATTGTCGCGATCGCGATCTGCGGCGCATTAGTATTTCTTGCCACGGGCGCCTGGCTGGTGGCGTTGTGGTTGGTCGGCTTGATCGGCGCCATCGGCGGACGCGTGTTCACCGCGGAGATGCCGCGTCTGCGCTTGTTTTACCAGTTTGCGCTCGGCTATTTGTTAATGCTGTTGTTATTCTGGGTCGTGCCGGTGTTGGTCGCCGGCCACGAAGTCCCGGACAATATGGAATACGCCGTGCGCTACGGCTTGCCGCTGCTGCTGGCGGTGATGTTGTTCTTGCCCTTGGAAAGCGAGGACGTCGATCCCGGCCGCGTGGTGGATTTTTTTTACGGCCTATTATTTTTTCTGCTGGTCAGTGTGCTGGCGCTC
>JANNMV010000426.1:0-5057 GCA_031398205.1 Pseudomonadota bacterium
CCAACTGGCGTTCGTGGCAAAAGGAACCGACATTGGGTTACGGGTTGCGCGCTTAATCGTAGAAGCGCGCGGCGGTGAAATTCAAGTCGTTAGGTCAAGCGAGGGTCGCCATACCGGTATTCGCGTATTACTGCCGCTTTATCTCCCGCACGGCGAGTGACTAGGCGCTTTTCAGCGCAACGCTGTCTCATTTTTTTCGGTAAAAATTACACAGAATTCGTAATTGTTACCGATCTTTTCACATCGAAGCGCTTAGCTATTCGGTGATCCAGGCTTCGTTCCCAGCAAACCCATTATTCAAATGCCTTCTTCGTGGTTGGCACAGAGGTTGCTCTGATCTTGATCGTAGGCACAACGTTAAGTGGGTCGACGAAATTTGATTGGAGGCTTTTATGTTGCAATATGCGGCGATATTTTTTGTTATTGCGTTGATAGCAGCGCTGTTCGGGTTCGGTGGTATAGCCGCCGGCGCGACCGAGATTGCGAAAATTTTATTCTTTGTATTTCTACTGGTCACCGTGGTTACGTTAATCATGGGGCTGATCCGCCGTAAATCTTAATTTTTGGAGTTCTTATGAACAGCACCGAATACAGTGAAAACGAAGCGAAACGAGCTTTGAAGCAAGTTTCTCGCACCATTGATCAAGGTGTGGATAGCACGATTGAATCGCTGGCCACCGGCTTCAAAGATGTCGTCGCAGATGCCGAGGAACTGCTGATGGCGACGGCTAACCTCTCTGGGGAAGGGTTCAGTGCCGCCCGTGAAAAATTTAGAGAAAAGTTAGAAGTCGCTAAAGGCACACTCGCCGACGCGCAGTCCGCTGCCAGCGAAAAAGCAAAACAGGCCGCAGCGGTGACAGAAAAATATGTCGCCGAACATCCTTGGAAAGCCTTGGCAATTGTCGGCTCGGTCGGTGTGATCATTGGTATGTTGGTTCATCGACGTTAAACCATAACCGTCGCTGGATTTTCTCCAAGCCGCAGCGCGGGCTGAAGCTCGCCTGCGAAACGGTTGAAAAGCGCCGAATTGTTCTGCCTATCAGCGCTTATAACAGTTTAAAGAAGAAAGGATATGCCATGACTGCCCAATCATCGCTTCTTACCGATGTTGCAACACTTCGGCAACGCGCCAGACAGCACATCGAAGAAGGTGCGATAACCGTCAGCTATAGCGCCAACCGAGAAACGGTCATTAAATTGTTAAATGAGGCCTTGGCAACGGAACTACTCTGTGTTTTGCGCTACCGGCGCCACCATTTTATGGCCGCCGGACTCAGCGCAAAAAGCGTTGCGCAGGAATTTATGGACCACTCGGTTGAAGAGCAAGCGCACGCCGATGAAATTGCTAATCGTATTGTTCAATTGCGTGGTGAGCCTGATTTTTCGCCGGATGGTTTGTCGAGCCGCAGTCACGCCGAATACGTCGAAGGTGAAACCTTAGTCGACATGATTAAAGAAAATTTAGTCGCCGAACGCATAGCCATTGATAGCTATAGAGAAATGATTAATTACCTCGGCGAGAGCGATACCACCACACGACGGATGCTCGAGGGTATTTTGGCCATGGAAGAAGAACACGCGGATGACTTACTAACGTTAGTTGAAAAGTATGTTGCTACCGGCAATAAAAGCTAAAGAACATTGAGCGTGTTGGCACATCGTCAAAACATCATTAAGCGCCGCCAGGCACTGGTGGTGCGCAGTCAAGACTATCGCACTCAAATCAAGCGAAATTTCGAGCAATTGCGGCCGCGCGTCGAATTTGTTGCAACCGCACTCCGATTAATCAACTCGTTGCGATCGAAAATTAGTGTGTTGGGCGGCATTACCGCTCTGTTGCTGGTGCGGCGCCGGGGCACCGTCTCAAGCTGGTTTAAGCGCGCATGGATACTTTGGCAGCTCGTAAGACGCTTGAGGAATCGATAAAAGCCCTTAAACGAAGGCAAAAGAAATGGCTGCAACAATTTCCCTGGACGAGTCCGGCCACCCGCAAAACCAGCCAATGGCATTTATTCCCTCTGCTGAAGGCATAGAGGCAACGGATCAATTGGACTATCCGTTAACAACGGCTCCCACCGTTGAGAACGAAGTCACAAGTCACGCGCCGCTCCCGGTACCGAATGAACCCATTAAACCACTCTCAACACCAACTTCACTCATAGCCCCGCACAGCGACGGTGCGTTATTCGGGTTAGTCATTCTCGCAACGCTTTACACACTGTATTTTGCCCGTGCGTTAGTGTTGCCTGTGGTACTCGCCGTTTTATTTTCTATTTTGCTATCGCCTGCTGTTCGCGCCTTGCACCGCATTCGTATACCGGAAGCGGTTGGCGCCTTAATTGTAATACTCGGGGTTATCGCAATTCTAGGATTTGCAGCGGATAAATTATCGGCGCCAGCGACAGAATGGCTGAATAAAGCACCGCAAAGCCTCAGCCAGATTGAACTCAAGACACGATCCTTGAAAAAATTTGTCGGTGAAGTTCGACGAATTACCGATCGAATCGCAACCATGACCCGTGGCGCCGGCGAGAAGCGGCCGCGCGAGGTCGTAGTAGAAAACACGAACTGGAGCAGTGTGCTGTTGGGCCAGACACAGTATGTTGTGGTCGGATCATTGTCTACGCTGATCTTATTGTATTTTCTGCTGGCCTCGGGCGACAGTTTTCTCCGCAAGCTCGTGCGCATCCTGCCACGGTTACGCGATAAGGTACGGGCAGTTGAAGTGACACGCGAAATCCAGCACGAAATCGGACGTTATTTTTTAACGGTGGGGTGTATTAACGTTGCCCTTGGCGTTGTAACGGCGATTGCGATGTGGATCTTAGGCATGCCTAATCCAATGCTCTGGGGCGTACTCGTCACGATACTCAATTTCATCCCCTACGTTGGGCCGACCATAAGCATGATCACGCTAACGCTCGCAGCATTGCTGACTTTCGATACGCTCAGTCAGGCGTTACTGGTACCACTGGTTTTTGTCGGTTTGACGCTGTTTGAAGGACAGTTTCTACAACCGATTATTGTCGGTCGTCGCCTGGCTCTAAATCCGGTGGTCATTTTCGTAAGCTTTTTACTATGGGGATGGCTTTGGGGGATTGCCGGTATGTTAATTGCCGTTCCTCTGCTGGTGACGATAAAGATCTGCTGCGAGCACCTGGCGCCTTTAGCACCAGTTGCAGAATTTCTAAGCCGAGAGTAATACGTAAGGTTTAGTGGACTTTTAATGTCGACCTTACTCTCTCTTAAGAAAACAAAAGGTCATAGGATGAAATGTTTCATCGCGACGATTGTGCGTAATTCGCATCGTTCTTATCGTCATTACGTACTTTGGACGCTAGTAATATTAATCCAAACTGGCTGCGCTTCGTTACCTGATCTAAAGGGGTTACGACGTGGTTCTACTCAAATCCAACAGATGCAGTTATTGAACGCCCAGCGCGCTATTTCGCAGCGCCAAGCCCAACCGATTATCGAGAAGTTGGAGCGTGCAGGCGAATCCAATTTATTAAGCCGCCATTTAGCCTACGTTGAAGCGATGAATGGGCCGCCACTCATTGCCGGCAATGAGGCGCGCCTATTGATCGATGGCCCCGCTACTTTTGCGGCCATGTTTGCCGCTATCCAACGGGCGCGCGATCACATCAATTTGGAAAGTTACATTTTTGACGACGGCGAAATCGGGCAACGGCTCGCGGATTTACTCATAACAAAACGCGCAGAAGGGGTTGAGATAAACATTATTTATGACTCGGTGGGATCCATGGCGACGCCCCCGGAATTTTTTGAGAGGCTGAAATTGAGCGGAATCAACGTCTGCGAATTCAATCCTGTCAACCCACTTAAGGGCCGGCGCTGGCGGATTAATAACCGCGACCATCGCAAGCTGCTGATTGTGGATGGTGGAACCGCCTTTACCGGCGGCATCAATATCAGCGGTGTTTATTCGACCGGCTCATTCGGTAGTGGACGAAAAACTGCCGACAAGACTAAAGGGTGGCGCGATACCCACGTACAAATAGAAGGGCCAGCGGTGGTCGAGTTCCAGCGTTTATTTCTTGACACCTGGACTAAACAATGTAAGCCACAATTACCGCAACGTAATTTCTTTCCGACGTTATCTGCCAAGGGTGAAAAAGTGGTTCGTGTAATCGGCAGTAGTCCCGATGATCCACTTAACTTGACCTATGTTGTTCTACTTTCGGCAATTGCCCATGCCGAGAAAAGTGTCTACATAACGGTAGCGTATTTTGTTCCCGATCCGCAAACGATCGAAACGCTTCAGGCAGCCGCGCGGCGTGGGGTAGACGTAAAATTAATACTTCCCGGTTTCAGTGATTTTTCCGCCGTGTTCCATGCCGGTCGTTCTCACTACTCGGATTTATTGCGGGCTGGCGTCAAGATCTTCGAGCACCGCGGCGCATTGTTACACGCCAAGACCGCGGTCGTCGACGGTGTGTGGTCTACCATCGGATCGACCAACATGGACTGGCGCAGCTTTTTACACAACGACGAAGCCAACGCCGTAATCCTCGGGGAAGATTTCGCGAATGAAATGCAACGTATGTTCGAGCAAGACTTGGCCGATGCGTCGCCGATAAATCTCCCCGATTGGGAGGCCCGTGGCCCGGTAGTCAGATTCAAGGAGTGGGGCGCGTGCCTTTGGGAGTATTGGTTATAGCGTCTCGTGCGCAACGCAGGTGAAATTTCGGTAAAAATTACATAATCATGTAAGACCTACACCAATGCTGTTCGCTTAAGCTCGTTCGCCCTGAGCCTGTCGAAGGGTGAATGGGCTTCGACAAGCTCAGCCAGAACGGATTAAATCAGCTAAGTGGACAATATTGGCATCTACACCCTCTTTTTCTATCGCCCTCGAGTAATTTATTCATCGCGCTGCTCCTAGCCGCGAACTTCCGTCGCGACGAACTAGCGCTGGCACAGTGCTTGCTCAACTGTAACGGAAGCTGCCGTGTCACTAGCAGATATACCGGGCTTGATGGATCGATCTCCCCTCGTGAAACCAACCGGTAGTCGGCGCTGATTTCTGCCGGCTG
>JANNMV010000152.1:0-1968 GCA_031398205.1 Pseudomonadota bacterium
TTCCGCCTCGTCTTTGCAGAGAATGATTTCGCCGTAGTCGCGCCAGGCAATGCCTGCGACTTCTCCGGTCGAAAGAATCTTCAATTGCCGCTCGATTTCCGCGGGCACTTCGCGCGCGAGTTTCTCGCTGGTCGTCAGCAGGATCGCCGGTGAATTCGGGCCGTGCTCCGCTTGGCCGAGGAGATCGACCACCGCCATTTCCGCATCGCAAGTATCGTCCGCGATGATCAAGGTTTCCGTCGGGCCGGCCAACAGATCAAGACCGCAGCGGCCGAACAACTGGCGCTTTGCTTCCGCGACGTAGGCGTTGCCGGGACCAACCAACATGTCGACGGGCTCCAATCCCACCATGCCCAGCGCCATCGCGCCGATGGCTTGCACGCCGCCCATCACGTAGATCTCGTCGGCGCCGCCCAAGTACATCGCCGCGATAATTGCCGCTGCAGGCTTGCCTTGGAAGGGCGGCGCGCAAGACACGATGCGCTTCACGCCCGCGACCCGCGCGGTCACAATGCTCATATGGGCAGAGGCGAGCAGCGGATATTTGCCGCCCGGCACGTAGCCGCCGATGGAGTTCACCGGAATATTTTTATGGCCGAGGATCACGCCCGGCATGGTTTCCACTTCCACGTCGCGCAGCGCATCTTTTTGGATTTGTGCAAAGTTACGAACCTGCGTCTGCGCGAACTTAATGTCTGCGATCGCTTGCTTCGGCAAACTCGCCACCGCTTGCTCGATGTCATTTGCGCTAAGCTTGAATTCCTTCGGCGCCCAGTTATCGAACTTCTGCGAATACTCGCGCACGGCGGCCTCGCCGCGCTTGCCGATGTCCTCTAAAATTTGTTCGACCGTTTGCCGGACTTTCGCGTCCGTCTCTTCGCGTTGATCAGAGAGCGCGCCGCGCTTGAGCCATTGAGCCATGGTGATTCCTTAGAGATTGATTGAAAAACGAAAGCATAATTTTCCGTGTCGAATTCCCTCCCCTTGAAGGGGAAGGGGCCATGATTCATTGGTTTTCGGTGCGACGAATGACCTTCTCGCCTTCAACCACCAACGGTCCAGCGCGATACATCACAATTAACGACGGGCCACGAAACTCGTAGATCGCCTGATCGGTGTTGTAGCGAACCACCAGCACCGCCCCACGATCCAGCATCACCAGTTTGTCGGTGAAAAGTTTAGCGCCCACTTGCAATTCGTGCCGTCGCGGTTCCCCCGCCGTGCCGCCGGTGCCTGTCAGTTCAAGAACATCGGCGATTGTATCGTGGGGTAAATCGTTCGCCGCGGTGAAGTTCACTGCGAGCAAAAATACGCTTAAGAGGCGATGCCAGTTCACGTTGTTAAATCTAAGCTGCCGCGCGAATAGGCGATTCCGGCGCATACACTGGCACCACGTAAGGCCCTTCCGGCACGATCGCAACGTGGCGATCGCCGCTGCTGCGTATGCTTTCGGCGATTGCTTGCTCAACGGAATCGACTATCCGCACACCGGTCAGCGCTTTTTCTTCGGCGTTCAAGCCGGTGGTGAAAAGCGATACCGAGCCGACCTTCATCGGCTTCAACTGCATCTGGGTTTGCCATTCGTCGATGTCGGCGTATTGCTTTTTGCTGATGTCGGCGAAAAAACCATCGCTGCCCAGATCGATCAAACGGCGCTGCGCTTCGACGTATTCCGCCGAGCCCATGCCTTCTGAGCAATCCGATGCGATGATCAGATTGCCGCCCGGTTGCAAAATATCGAGCGGCCCAACCATGCCTTTCACCGTTTGGTAGTAGGTCTTGTCGAGCGGATAACCGGCGGCGCTGGTGACGACCGTTTTAAAACGTCGCGTCACCGGCACTTCGGCATAGTCGCGGCAAAACGCGACGGCGTTGAGATGGCTTTGCACAATCTCGCCGAAATTCACGAACGACAAATTGCGATGTTCGTCGATCACGGTGTTGAGTGCGTAAACCTTGCCCAACATT
>JANNMV010000193.1:0-10654 GCA_031398205.1 Pseudomonadota bacterium
TTGAGATCGCGCTGGAACGCGCGCTCACCGAGCTGCTGCAAGGCCGCGCGCTGGAGTCGCTGGAAGGATTTGCCGAACCGGGTTTCGATATGGATGAGATCGCCATGGCGTCCAATCTGGAAATTCACTTTGTCGATTCCAGTGGCGTGATCAGTTGGAATTTTCTCGGAGATACACCGGACTATCCGTTCGCCGACTGGAACTTCAGCACTACGACGGCGGAGGACTACGCCTGGCTGTGTAATTGCGTTAAGGACGAGGGCAAGGACATTTACGTTGCCGACTTCACTGAACAGGGCGCCTACAGTTGCCGCATCCTGGTGCCGGGGATGTCCGAGATTTATCCGGTGGAAGATTTGGAATGGGAAAACAATAGCGTCGGCAACCAGATTCGCCCAACCTTGGTGAAGCTGCCGGCGTTAAGCGATGATGAATCGCGGACATTGCTCGGCGATTTGCAAACCCTGAACTTGAACGACGACCGACCGCTGTGGGAAATCCTCGGACTGGCCATACCGCTCGGCACGGTCTGGAAGGAATTGCGCGTCGGCGAGCTTAAGACGTTACTGGCGCTGGCCATCGGTGATGAAGAAGCGACGCGGGAAGGCTGCGACTGGATCCGCCACTACCAGCAAATGAATGCGGCGCGCCGGCTCGTTTATCGATGCATTGAAAGCCTGATGAATTTGGACGATACCGACAACTACGGTCGCTCCCTGAACTTGCTGTATGGCGTAGAAACCGTTCGCCAGGCTCAAGCCTTACTCAATCGAAGCGAGCGATTTTTCGGTTTGGATATCCTGGGCGCGGATATGGAAGGAAGTCCGATGCACCGATCGCTGTTGGTCGCTTATGATAAGTTGTTTGCGCCAGCGACGCCCTGACGATTGCGGCAATTGACGTTCCCTATCGATGCGACTGGCCGCGTCCAAACAAAGCACGTTGCCCTATTGAGTTTCCGCCCATGATTAAGTTATAATCAATGGCTTAGCGAAAAATGTAAGTATAGTGGAACTAACTGGAGAAGTGCGATGACAGCAACAACGGCGCAGAAAGCGCAGATTATCAAAGATTTTCAACGGGCTGGTAACGATACCGGCTCGCCCGAAGTGCAAGTTGCATTGATGACCGGCCGCATCAACGAATTGACCGGGCATTTCAAAACCCACGTCAAGGATTTTCATTCCCGCCGCGGCCTCTTAATGTTGGTGAGCAAGCGTCGTAGCTTGTTGGATTATTTGAAGCGCAAAAACGCCGAGGGCTACAAAGCCCTGATCGAACGTCTTGGCATCCGCAAGTAAGCGCGATCGGCCATAGCAATCAAGAGCACGAGAGCCTGCATAGTCAGGCTCTTGTGCATTTAAGTCCACTCTTCGTGGCGCGTCATCTCGGGTTGCAACCATCACGTTCAGGCTACGCGCCGCGTAACAATCAAGGAAGATATTGTGAATCCCATTAAAAAATCATTTCAGTACGGCAAGCATACCGTCACCCTGGAAACCGGCGAACTCGCGCGCCAAGCCGATGGCGCGGTATTGGTTAGCATAGACGACACGGTAGTGCTGGTCACCGCCGTCGGTGCGACGAATGCTAAAGCGGGCCAGGACTTTTTCCCGCTCACTTGCGATTATCAAGAACGCACCTATGCCGCGGGTAAGATCCCCGGCGGTTTCTTTAAACGCGAAGGCCGTCCTTCGGAAAAAGAAACACTGACATCGCGTTTGATCGATCGGCCGATGCGCCCGTTATTCCCCGAAGGCTTTTACAACGAAGTGCAGATCATCGCGACAGTGTTGTCGGCGAACCCGGATATTGATCCGGATATCGCCGCCGTGATTGGTGCGTCCGCTGCGGTATCGTTGTCGGGCATACCGTTTGATGGCCCAATCGGCGCGGCGCGCGTGGGTTACATCGACGGACAATATGTGTTGAATCCGTCGGCCGCCGAACTGGCAATCTCCAAGTTAAATTTAGTCGTCGCCGGTACCGATGTAGCGGTATTAATGGTGGAATCGGAAGCAAACGAATTATCGGAAGAGATCATGCTGGGCGCCATCGTATTCGGACACGATCAGATGCAGGCGGCGATCAACGCCATCAATGATCTCGTCGACGAAGGCGGTAAAGATGCATGGGAATGGTCCGCGCCCGAGAAAGATCAAACCCTGGTCGCGCGTATCGCCGAAATGGCGGAAGCCGATTTGCGTGAAGCCTACGCCATTCGCCAGAAGCAGGCGCGCACCATTCGTGTCGATGAAATTCGCGGCAAGGTTATGGCGGAACTCGTTGCCGCCGAGTCAGATTTGAATCACGCCAACATGGTTAGGACACTATTTTCAGATATCGAATCGAAAATCGTCCGCAATAAGGTTCTCGATGGCGAGCCGCGTATTGACGGCCGCAACACGCGTACCGTGCGTCCCATCACGATTCGCACCGGCGTGTTGCCCCGCACCCACGGTTCCGCGCTATTTACCCGCGGTGAAACGCAAGCGCTGGTTACCGTTACCCTGGGCACGGCGCGAGACGAGCAGATCATCGACGCCCTGGGGGGTGAATACAAAGACCGCTTCATGTTGCATTACAACTTCCCGCCGTTCTCCACCGGTGAAACCGGTCGAGTCGGTACGCCCAAGCGCCGCGAGATCGGTCATGGGCGCCTAGCCAAGCGCAGCTTGCTGGCGATGATTCCGTCGAAGGAAGAATTCGGCTATTCGCTGCGTGTCGTCTCGGAAATTTTGGAATCCAACGGTTCCAGTTCCATGGCATCGGTGTGTGGTGGGTCTCTCGCGCTCATGGACGCCGGTGTGCCGATGAAAAACCACGTGGCGGGCATTGCCATGGGCCTCATCAAAGATGGCAACCGCTTCGCCGTATTGACCGATATTCTAGGCGACGAAGATCACCTGGGCGACATGGACTTCAAAGTGGCCGGTACCGACGCAGGTGTTACCGCGTTGCAGATGGACATCAAGATCAACGGCATCACCAAAGAGATCATGAAGGTCGCGTTGGATCAAGCAAAAGAAGGCCGTTTGCACATTCTGGAGTTGATGCAGCAAGCGCTGCCGCACTCGAAGCAAGAGTTGTCGAGCTTTGCGCCGCGTATTATCACGATTAAGATCAATCCGGAAAAGATTCGCGACGTGATTGGCAAGGGTGGCGCAGTGATTCGCGCGCTGACGGAAGAGACCGGCACCACCATCGACATTACCGACGATGGCACGGTGAACATCGCGTGCGTTTCAGGCGAAGCGGGCGAAGAGGCGAAACGTCGCATTCTAGCGATTACCGCGGAAGTCGAAGTGGGGCAGATCTACGAAGGTACGGTCACGCGCCTGCTCGATTTCGGTGCGATCATCAGCATCCTGCCAGGCAAAGATGGCTTGCTGCATATTTCGCAAATTGCCAACGAACGCGTCAACAAGGTCGAAGACTTTTTGAAGGAAGGTCAAAAAATCCGCGTGAAAGTATTAGAGGCGGACGAGAAAGGCCGCGTTCGTTTAAGCGCGAAAGCCTTGCTCGAACCCACGGCCGCGGAACCCACCACAGCAGGATAACCGCGCGCATGTTGTAGAAAAAAAGGCAGCTTGAAGCTGCCTTTTTTTTGGGGCGAGGAACGCCGTCATATTCGCGTAACCTAATTGTCATAATCACGTACTACACTCAACTCGAGACGTTTGTTTCTAACTGAGCGGTAGGAGTGAGTGGTGAGCAATTTAAATCTGCCTCATGGTGGCGCCTTAACGGAGCGTTTGGTTCCTCCGGATCAGGCAGTCTTCTGGCGAAAACAAAAAAAACTTAAGGGCTTGTGGCCTCTAACGCTGCGCCAACTATGCGATCTTGAGATGATAATGAGTGGGGCATTTTCCCCGCTCACTGGATTTTTGAAAAGGCCCGATTACGACGCCGTCGTAACGCGTATGCGCCTTCAGGACGGAACGTTTTGGCCCATTCCCATCACGCTGGACGTTGCCGAAAACTTCGCTGAAAAACTTTCGGTCGGTGACGCGATTGGTCTCACGGATGCGGATGGCGGCTTGTTGGCCGCGCTGGAAGTTGAAGATATTTGGCAGCCCGATTTGTCGCAAGAGGCAATCCAGGTCTATCAGACGCAAGATGTCGGCCACTCTGGCGTAGCGCGTTTGTTTTCGCGTAGTCACAAAACTTATCTGGGTGGCACGATATATGGCCTCGAGATGCCGCAACATTTTGACTTCCCGCATCTACGCCATACACCTCGGCAGCTCCGCGATTTGCTGGCAACGCGCGGCTGGTCGCGGGTCGTTGCGTTTCAGACGCGAAATCCGATGCATCGCGGCCACGTTGAATTGATCCGCCGTGCCGCTCGTGCGGTGGACGGCGAAATTCTATTGCATCCCGTCGTTGGCGAGACGCAGGCGGACGATTTCGATCACTACACCCGTATGCGGTGTTACGAGCATGTGCAGCGGCGGAACGCGGATGCCGACATGCTACTTTCGATGTTGCCGCTGGCGATGCGCATGGCGGGCCCGCGCGAAGCCTTACTGCATGCCATTATCCGTAAGAACTACGGTTGCACACATTTGATTGTCGGGCGGGATCACGCCGGGCCGACCGGACATTTTTATCCACCGTACGCGGCGCAAGAGTCAATCGCGCAGCACGAAGACGAGCTGGGAATCAAGATGGTTCCTTTTCAGGAACTGTCGTACGTAAAAGAACTCGATACATTTCTTCCGCAGGACGAACTCGAATCAGAGCAAACTGTTTTGACCGTTTCCGGTTCTGAATTACGGCGCTGCGTGAAGGATCAACTGCCAATTCCGTCGTGGTTAGCCTATCCGGAAGTTGTGGAAGAGCTGCGGCGTGCTCATCCAACAAACGAGAAACAAGGCGTGACGATTTTCTTTACTGGATTTTCCGGCGCCGGAAAATCGACTATCGCAAAAGCATTGTTAGCCCGGCTCATGGCGGCCGGCGGCCGTTCTGTGACGCTGCTTGATGGTGATATCGTGCGTCACAATCTATCGAGTGAATTGGGTTTTTCGCGCGCTCATCGCGACTTGAATATTCTACGTATCGGTTTTGTCGCCAGCGAAATTACCAAGCATGGCGGCGTTGCCATTTGCGCGCCGATAGCCCCCTACGCCGCGACGCGCCGCAAAGTCCGCGAGATGGTTGAAGAGCATGGCTGGTTTATCGAGGTTCACGTATCGACGTCGCTCGAGTTGTGCGAAGCCCGCGACCGAAAAGGGTTGTACGCTAAGGCGCGTGCTGGCGTGATTAAAGAGTTTACTGGCATCAATGATCCCTATGAAGTTCCAGAGCATCCGCAACTCATGATCGATACCGCGACGTGTACACCACTTGAAGCGGCAGACAGCATCTTGCGTGTTCTTCAACGACAACGTGGCCTCGGTGCGGATCGCCGCGGTTGGTCGACACCGAACACCGTCGGTAGTACTGCGACATTGGTTTGCACATAAAACTTCCCAAGAGATGGAACTATGAAATCCTACAGATCTACTTCACCCAAGCAACTGATTAGCGTTGTCGGTATGCCACGCTCCGGCACAACATGGGTGGGTAAAATATTTGATAGTCACCCACTGACTATCTATCGCCACGAGCCAGACAGCGGTGGTCGTTTGGGCGAGATACCGTACGCGCCAAATGTCGAGAATTTCAACCACTACGCGTCGACTATCAATGATTTTGTCGCTTCATTACTAACCGCACGCTCGGCGCGCGTGGCAGGTAAAACGCCGGTATTCCCCAAACTTTATTACACACCGATGCAACGTATGCTGAAGCGGGGGTCCGTCGCGGCCTCAGGTATTGGAGCGAGGTTATTTGGCGATTTTCGCGTCCAAGAGTTTATCAACTCCGCTGCACTGACCCACTCGCCGGTGGTGTGGAAATCCATCGAATCAGTCACTCGGCTCGGTGTGCTGGCGCGGGTGCTCCCGAATGCGACATTTTTCCACCTCGTGCGTCATCCTTGCGGATTCATCGCTTCTAATTTACGCGGCAAGACGCTTAAGCCAAGCGATTTCTCTGGACACAAAGATGGCGCTGAAGATTTTTCAATGCTTCAGCTTCTACTCAATACGGATGTTGGTCGCGCCAACGGCGCAACGCTCAACGACTTGCGCAATATGTCCCCGGTTGAACGTCAGGCTTGGCGCTGGTATGTATCAACGGAAAAAGCCCTAAAGGATATCGAGGGATTACCGAATTGCTTAACGGTTCTCTACGAGGACGTGTGTCGCAATCCGATCGAAATGACGCGGCGCATGTTTAATTTCGCGAATCTAAATTGGAACGCCCAGACCGAAGAGTTCATTGCCGCCAGTACTTCGCGACAGAAATCGGCCTATTACAGCGTGTTCAAGAATCCATTGCAGAGTGCGAATCGTTGGCGTGAACAGTTGCCTAATTCCACGATTGATAGCATTTTCGCGGTAGTCGGACGAACCGGCGCCGGCAATCTTTATTCGAACCGCCAGTTGATCTAGAAACAAAGCCCCATGGATAGCGCATTCGTATTTTCGGGCTTTCTTGTGGGACTTCTAGTCGGCGTGACGGGTGTTGGAGGCGGATCGCTTCTCACCCCTTTGCTCATTTTGGTTTTCGGCGTCGCGCCCGTCGCCGCCGTTGGAACCGATCTGATGTTCGCCGCATTAACCAAGATTGGTGGTGCGATTGTCCATGGACGCAATCAACGAGTCGATTGGCGTTTGGTTTGCCAGATGGCTTTGGGCAGTGTCCCCGCGGCGTTGTTGACCCTCATAGTGTTGCGTTATCTTGCGGATAGCGGCAGGGATATGGGAAGCGTGATTTTGCCGATCCTCGGTTGTATGCTCATCATCACCGCGATTGCGCTGCTTGCAAAAACTTCGATTTTGAAACATCGCGACAGCAGTGTGACGATCCAAAAGATGCGCGCAACGTTACCGGCGAGCCCATTCGCGACGGCGCTCGGCGCGGTACTCGGCGTACTGGTAACGCTGACATCCATTGGCGCGGGTGCATTTGGCGTAGTTGCGTTGCTTGTACTAAAGCCTCACATGCCGCTGCAACGAATCGTTGGCACGGACATCGCGCATGCAATACCCCTCACCTTGGTCGGCGGCATTGGCTTCGCTATGTTAGGGCAGGTGGATTGGGGCTTACTCTTTAACTTATTACTGGGATCATTGCCCGGTATTTGGATTGGAAGTCAGTGGTCCAATCGAATGCCGGAGAAATGGTTGCGAACATTTCTCGCAATCATGCTCATGATTATCGGCTCGAAAATCGTGGCGGCTTGATCGATGTCCAGGCACGCTTTTGTGTTCAACGGCGATGCCGATGGGTTATGTTCACTGCAACAATTGCATTTGTCGCAGCCGTGCGACGGGCAATTGTTCACTGGTGTAAAGCGCGATCAATCCTTGCTCAAGCGAGTGGAGCCCGATTGGGTCGATCGGGTCACCGTTCTGGATTTACCTCTTTCCTACAATCGTGAAGCGTTAATGAGATTGCTCGATGCAGGTAAAACGGTAACTTACGTTGATCATCATTTCCCCGGCGATATTCCGAGCCATGCCAAACTTGATTTGCGCATCGATACCGATGCCAATGGGTGTACCAGCTTGATCGTTGATCGCTTGCTCGGTGGCGCCGCCCATCGGTGGGCGATCGTCGGCGCCTTTGGCGACAATTTGCATTCCGTGGCTAACCAGTTGGCCGGCCAAATAGGAATCGATGCGAGCAAAACACGTCTGCTCAAGGAACTGGGGCGCTTGCTCAATTACAACAGTTACGGCGATGCCATCGAAGATCTGTACTATTCGCCCGTCGAACTGCACAAGACGATGCGAGATTATTCTGACCCCGTCACGTTCATCGAAGACGAGGCGGTTTTCTCGAATTTGCGCGAGGCCTATAACCAGGATATGTCGGCGGCCCGTGGCGTGCTCGGTGAAACTCGACCCGGCGGACTGGTTTATTTCCTACCGAACTTGCCGTGGGCACGACGCTTGACCGGTATATTCGCAAATTTGATCGCCAATGACTATCGCAATCAAGCGATCGCTGTCCTTACGCATTGTGACTCACATCACTACCGTGTTCATCTGCGTACGCCAGCGGTCAGTAGCGTCGCCGCGGGTGATTTTTGCGGGCGATTTCCGTCGGGTGGTGGCCGCGCGTCGGCAGGCGGGATTAACTTTCTGCCACAATCGAACCTCGACTTATTTCTAAATGAATTCGACCAAACGTTTCAATCAGTCCGATAAGTCATTACCCGGCGCTGTAATACCTTCACCAGAGACCGCATGGCAATTGGCTCGTTGCGTGGCATGGCTGGTGAGCCGCACCCAGATTGCCTCCTGGCAGGCCTATTTTGATGGTATCAAGCACCCCAAATAGCGCTACCGTCGCGTCGAATTTTCCGCGCAGGCGCCGATGCCTAATCAGGTATTCTGAATCACAATATTCGGAAATTTCGACGTCATATCTTTCTGAAGTTCTCCAACCTTCACCGCCACGCGCCGCGCGATTTGCTTGTAGATTTTTGCCACCTGGCCGTCTGGATCCGCCACAACCGTGGGCGTACCGGAATCTGTTTCTTCGCGAATTTGCAGCGTCAGGGGTAGTGAGCCCAGCATTTCGACGCCGTAGTCTTTTGCCATGCGTTCGCCGCCGCCGGTTCCAAAAATGTGTTCTTCGTGACCACACTTCGAGCAGATGTGGGTGCTCATATTTTCCACAATGCCTAGAATGGGCACGTTGACCTTCTCGAACATCTTAAGTCCCTTGCGCGCATCCAGCAGCGCGATGTCTTGCGGTGTAGTGACGATTACGGCTCCGGTCACCGGCACGCGCTGTGCCAGCGTCAGTTGAATGTCGCCGGTGCCCGGTGGCAGGTCAACCACGAGGTAATCTAAATCTTTCCAGTTAGTGTCGCGCAATAACTGTTCCAGCGCGCCGGTAACCATGGGGCCGCGCCACACCATCGGTGTTTCCGCATCGATCAAAAATCCGATCGACATGGCTTGTATGCCGTGGTTGATTTTGGGTTCCATGGTTTTGCCATCCGTCGTTTCGGGTTTCCCCGAGAGCCCAAGCATGGTCGGTTGCGACGGACCGTAGATGTCCGCGTCGAGCATACCGACGTTCGCGCCTTCTGCCGCGAGGGCGAGGGCCAGGTTTACCGCTGTCGTGGATTTACCGACGCCACCCTTGCCGGAGGCCACGGCGATAATGTTGCGCACGCCGGGAATGAGTTTGACGTTGGTCTGAGCCGCATGGCTGATAATTTTGCTTTCCACGTGAACATTGGCTTGGCGCAAACCCGGCAACGTGCCGAGTTGTTTGGCGAATGCCGCGCGGGTTTCCTCGAATACACTTTTTGCCGGGTAGCCGAGAACGATATGGACGCTTACATCGTCGTCGGAGACCTCAATTTTTTTGATCGCTTTTGCTGCGGCGTAGGTTTTGCCCGTATTGGGGTCGATCAAATCTTTCAGTGCTGCTTGGACGGCTGCTTCGGTGATGGCCATGAGGCGCGAATTCCAGATGCGAATAACACGTCATTTTAACATTTCGCCCCATCATCATTACTGTTTCTCGCAGCGCTTTGCTACAATTCGCCCTTGCCTAGAAATTCAGCGATATGAAAAAACAACTCCTCGTAACCACCGCGTTGCCCTACGCCAATGGCCCGTTTCATATTGGCCACATCATGGAATATATTCAGGCCGATATTTGGGTGCGCACTCAGCGCATGCATGGCCATGAAGTGCATTTCGTTTGCGCCGACGATACCCATGGCGCGCCGATCATGCTCAAGGCCGAGAGCGAAGGGGTGACGCCGGAGCAATTGGTTACGCGCATCGGCGAGGAGCACCAGCGGGACTGGGCGGAATTTCGCATCAGCTTTGACCATTGGCATAGCACGCACTCGCCCGAGAATCGCGAGCTGGCCGAGATGTTTTATAAGCGGCTCGACGCCAATGGCTTGATCGTAAAGAAAACCATCGAACAGTTTTACGATCCGGTGAAGGGCATGTTCCTCCCCGATCGCTATATCAAGGGCGAGTGCCCAAAGTGCGGCGCGAAGGATCAATACGGCGATTCCTGCGAGGTGTGTGGCGCGGTCTATGCGCCGACAGATCTGAAAAATCCTTACTCGACCATCACCGGCGCGAAGCCGGTGATGAAGCAATCGGAGCATCATTTTTTTCGCCTGTCCGATCCGCGTTGTATCGAATTTCTGAAAGATTGGACTCAGGCGCCTGGGCGTTTGCAAAGTGAGGTCGCAAACAAGGCGTCGGAATGGTTTGAGGCCGGGTTGAACGATTGGGATATTTCCCGCGATGCGCCCTATTTCGGCTTTGAAATTCCCGGCGCGCCGGGCAAATATTTTTACGTCTGGCTTGACGCGCCCATTGGCTATCTGGCCAGCTTCAAGCACTGGTGCGTAAAACAAGGCATCGACTTCGATAGCTTCTTGCAGTCCGATTCTAGGTCCGAGATGGTGCATTTCATCGGCAAGGACATCCTTTACTTCCACACGTTGTTTTGGCCGGCGATGCTGAAATTTGTCGGCCTACGTGTGCCTACCCATGTCTTCGTTCACGGCTTCGTGACAGTGGACGGCGAGAAAATGTCAAAGTCCCGC
>JANNMV010000248.1:0-3357 GCA_031398205.1 Pseudomonadota bacterium
GGATCAGCTCGACACAATGTTCATGTCGCTAATCGTTCTTTCTTGCTCCGAAATTGGCGCTGCCGTTGCGCTGGATAGCATTCGCGCCTGGTACGCCGATTTTCTGGTCGACGAAACTATGATTACCCTTGAGGAGGTCGAGGATGCCGCGCAGAAAACTTTCGCCGAATGCCGGGAGGGGCTAACGGGCAGAGAACCTGGCTACGTCCGCAGTGCGATCGGCGAGATGGATCATTGGGTTTGCTTTGATCTCAATGAAAATGAAGACGACGATCTCGACTACCTCGACGACGATTTTCAAATGCCCTACGTTCGCCCGGAACCTAAGATCGGCCGCAACGAACCTTGTCCGTGCGGCAGCGCAAAGAAATACAAAAAGTGTTGCGGCGCGGCATGAAAAACCAACGGTATCTCGAAATCAGTGCGGCGCCGTATTCGCGCGCAGCCAGCGCGCAAACGCTTCTTCGCTGATTTCGCTTCCAGCCAGTGCGAGCACTGCTTGAGTTGCGTCGACCTGCGAGGCCGTCAGGCGAAAACCATTTAACGCCAAAAAAAGACCTGCGCTTAGAAACGCGGCTCGCTTATTTCCATCAACGAAGGGATGATTTTTGGCTACGCCAAAGGCATAGGACGCAGCCAAGTCGGCGAAATCCGGTTCGCCGTAGGCGACCAAATTTAGCGGCCGAGCGAGCGCCGAATCCAGCAATCCTTCGTCTCGTAAGCCCGCGCTACCACCGTGCTCCGCCAGACTTTCCGCGTGCAACAACAGAAGTGCGCGCTTATCAACCCAGCGCCAAGTCATTTTGCAAGTTGATGAAACGTATCGCGGTACTCACGCATAAAATCACGACCAGCCTGTAACTGCTCTTCAACCGCGGGATCGTACGGCGTAATCGCATAACCGTCCGGCGTCTCGGTAATAAAAATGCTGTCGCCTTTTTCCAGTTTGAGTTTACCCAGCACTTCTTTCGGCAAGATCACGCCGACAGAATTGCCGATTTGGGTGAGTTTTAGTGTGTGCATGGCGTTACCGAATTAAGTTATAACAATTGTTATATTATGGCATTTGGCGTGGGTTTACAAGAGAAACGCACACTGGAGTAAGTGCAACCCCGTTTCGCGCGGCGCTAAGTCTATCGTCCACTAGCCCACGAGTGGTGGGTGTACGATAATACCGCTTCGCTGATTCTGTTAGAACACGGACCATGAAACCAAATAACGCTGGAATACAACCGTCGGAAATGACACAGGCGATCGAACGTGCGTTACGCCGGGCTAGACGGCAAGCGCGCAAAATCGCCCGGATGTACGGCACGCCTTTTTATACAATGAAGAACGGTAAGGTCGTGGCGGAGAAGCCCTGAGGATTCTAGCAATAACAACATAAGCTTCCGCCAACCCTTCCCGCTGTCATTCCCGCGAATTCGGAGAATCCACTTGGCATCTGCCTATCGTGCCCAACGTGATCAAGAAACCCCTTCCCATGCAAAGCGGGGTTGGGACGGGGTGGCCTAGGGCCAGGGCCATGGGGGCAAGAAGTTCAGACTGGCGAACATCAATATTCGTCGCGCGCCGACACTATTCCTCACCCTTCCCCGTGGGCGTGAGTTTCGCAAGCAACCGCTTGATAGCGGATTTATAAGCTGCCAAATCTTCTCGCTTATCCACGGCAAGGACCAACACGATGAGCGCATCATCCTCTACGGTGTAAACGAGCCGACAGCCCTGCTTGCGCAGCTTAATCTTGTAGCAATTTGCCAGCCCACCGTGCTGCCGGCCGCCTGGCACGTGCGGGTTATCGAGCCGTTTGCGTAACTGGCTACGCAGCACTTCCTTCACCGATCCATCGAGGGCGTCCCACTCTTTGAGCGCGGGGGGACGAACTTGAGTCGATAGCGGGGAGCCTCACGTGTGGGACCTGTGGGCGCCCTACGCCTAGATCGCGTCAATATCAACCTCGATCGCCTTGTCCTTCATCTTCATGCGCGCTGCAACGAGGTCAGCGAGATCAAGATCGGCTAATTGCTCGAGCATAAGTTCGAACAACTTTGGCTCGACCATGTAAAAAGCCGGCTTGTTATGGCTCAAGACTGCCACAGGCCGCGCGCCGGCTTTTCGCAAGGTTTCTGCTGGATTCTTCTTGAACTCAGAAATGCTGATAGATAAATCAGAAAATACAGTTTCCACAAACGCGCTCCAAATCAAAAATTGTTTAGGGCTGATTATAGCTCTTATTATGGCTATTATAATAGCTCCAAGACGAGCGGAGCGTGCCCATCAGTTGTAATGTTTGGGTACGGCCCATCGAAAGATTTAAGTGACTGGCCCGCAACCGGCGTAGAGCAAACCGCCAAACAAGCGAGTGTGCAAGCCAAATCACTGCTCGACCTACGCGACAAGTCGCGCGCGCACAACAACTCTTGGCGGTGAGTAATCCCACCGCCAGAGCCGTAATAAACGCGCTGGCCGCCAGAGGAATGCTCGAGGAAGTCACCGGACGCCAATGGGCAAAGCTTTACGTTTCGCGGCCGATATTGCGGGCGGTTGAGCTTGATGATGCGGTAGGCAATCAGTAAGGGCTGGGTTCCCCAATACCTTGAGTACCTGGCCTATTCCAATGCTTGAGCCACCGCTGCGATCCGGCACACGCCATCTCGCTGGTTCGAGTTGCAGCGCGTAACGTTACTATATACAATCTCGCGATGATCATATCCTTCCGGCATAAAGGCCTTGAAGCATGCTTCACCACCGGGAGCAAAGCGGGCATACAGCCGGTTCATGCCGCGCGCCTACGCTTGCAGTTGGCCGCGCTAGACAACGCAATTGCACCACAAGGCATGGACTTGCCGGGATGGAAACTGCATCCACTCAGCGGGCCGCTCGCCGACCATTGGGCCGTCTCGGTCAGTGGCAACTGGCGGGTCACGTTTAAATTTGAAGACCAGGATGCAACCCTGGTCGATTACCAGGATTACCACTAGGAGAAGACCATGACGCGGATGCATAACCCCCCACACCCAGGAGAAGTTTTAAAGGACGGCGTCTTCGCAGATAACCTCGTATCCGTAACGGACGCAGCCACAGCGCTCGGCGTAACGCGCGTTTCGCTATCGCGCGTACTCAACGGCAAGGCGGGCGTGAGCGCTGAAATGGCTGTTCGTCTCGGAAAGTGGTTAGGCACAGGCCCGGAAGTGTGGATCAACATGCAAGCGCAGTACGAGCTGTGGAAGGCCGAGCAAGCATTGAAGACTATGGTGCGAAAAATCCCTAGATTGAAGCAAGCGGCTTAATTAAAAGCTTCCATCCCCCTATTCGTTCAAACAACTCGAACACCCATGCAAGGCCAACTCTTTGCTC
>JANNMV010000249.1:0-2578 GCA_031398205.1 Pseudomonadota bacterium
GCGGGACTAATCGGCGAGCGTGGCGGTCATGAGGTCGGATATCCTTTTCTTCGCCCGCATCATGTCTTCAACGATATTTTCCGTGCCGATCTTCTCGGCAAATCCGGAGCGCCGTATGAGCGAAGCGGATTGGGCGGGCACGCTGGCGAGGATGAGCGTCGTGCCGCGTTTTGCGAGCATGCCGTGTAATGTTTCGATAGCTTCGAGCCCGGTGGTATCGATATTCAGCATGCCCGACATATCGAGAATCATCCACCCTTTTGTGTCCCGTTTTGGATCAAGCAAGCCTTCCATTTTGCTAACCGCGCCGAAGAACAAGGAGCCATAAACCCGAAACACTTCTACTTGGCTCGGGTCGATGCCTTCCAGCGTGGCTTCTATTTCGCTTAGGGGCTCGATGCGGGTCAGGCTCGAAACGCGGCCGATGAAAAATAGGCATGCTAACACTAAACCCACCTCGACAGCGACGGTCAGATCGATGACGACGGTGAGGACAAAGGTCGTTAATAAGATCACGCGATAATTGTTGGAGAATCGTCTCAGACGAATGAATTCGTGCCATTCGCCCATGTTATAGGCGACGAACATGAGGATCGCCGCGAGCGCGGCTAAGGGGATGTGTTGCGCGAGCGGGGCGGCGACCAAGACGATGAGGAGCAAGGTCGCGGCGTGGATTATTCCGGCGACGGGTGTACGCGCGCCGGCGCGAATATTCGTCACGGTGCGGGCAATTGTGCCGGTCGCGCAAAATCCGCCGAATAGCGGCGCGGCGAAATTGGCAATGCCTTGTGCCATTAACTCTTGATTAGGGTCGTGGCGTTCCTCTATCATGGAATCGGCGACGCGCGCGCAGAGCAAGGACTCGATCGCGCCGAGCAAGGCGATGGTGACGGCGGGCGCGAACAAATAGCGCACCTGTCCCCAACTGAATTCCGGCAAAGCCAGGCTGGGTAGTCCGTGCGGAATGCCGCCGAAGCGCGAGCCGATGGTTTCGACATCCAGATGAAGAAACACGACAGCGCAGGTTGCCACTAATAGCGCAACGATGGTGCCGGGCAGCCGCGAGAGAATGCGATAGCTGCGCGAATGGGCGGCCGCATAGGTCTTCGGCCAGAAAATAATAATCGCCAGGGAAACCACGCTGAGCAGCAGCGTGGGCCAGTGAACCGTGCCGACGCTGTCGCGGATGGCCGAGAGTTTGTTGAAAAAATCCGCAGGCATGCTGTCGATTTTTAAGCCGAAGAATTCTTTCACCTGGGAAAGGGCGATCAATACCGCGATGCCGTTGGTAAAACCGATGACGATGCTTACCGGCACCAGGCGCACGAGGTTTCCCAGACGGAATAGGCCCATCGCGACTAATATTACGCCGGAAAACATGGTTGCAAGTAACAGATTAGCGACGCCGTAACGCTCAACGATGCCGTAAATAATGACGATGAAAGCCCCCGCCGGGCCACCGATCTGAACGGAGGATCCACCCAGCGCCGAGATGAGAAATCCCGCAACGATAGCGGTGAAAATTCCCGCTTCGGGTTTAAGACCCGACGCGATGGCAAAGGCCATCGCCAAGGGGAGCGCAACTACCCCGACGGTTACGCCAGCGGCTAGATCCGCGGTGAATTTTCTGGCGTCGTAGCTTTTTAAATGTTCGGTGAGGCGTGGGCTAAAGCGCGGGACGATAATTTTGTTTCATTCCATTTTACGTCGCGGACGGCGATTGCCTGAAACGGCAATCGCAGCGCGGCGTTCCGGCATGGGTTGGCTGGGAGCCAGTATCCATAAGCCTTCTGGCTAACCCATTATGTAATGTTCGAGCTGCTCGATGACGAATTTCTGTTCGGAAATAATATCCTTCACCAGATCTCCGATGGAGATCACGCCGATGACTTTTCCGTTATCGAGCGCGGGCAGATGGCGCACGCGCTTGTCGGTCATCAGCGCCATGCAGTCTTCGTTGGTTTGATCGAGTTGCACGCATACGACTTGGGTGGTCATCACTTCGCTGATGGGTGTATCGAGCGACGACTTGCCTTTGAGCGCCACTTTGCGCGCATAGTCGCGTTCGGAAAACATGCCCACCAATTTGCCGTCCTGCATAACGGGCAAAGCGCCGACACTTTTTTCCGCCAGCATTTTGATGCCGTCAAACGTAGTGGCGTCCGGGGGAATAAACCACAACAAGCTCGGCTTGTTGGCTAGTAACTGCTTTACGCTTTTCATCGGAACTACCTCCTAACTGTTTCCAGCTTGCGACATAGTCGTCGCGCTTGTTTTGGTTATTATGCGCGTGTTGGGCGGGTTCGGAAATACTGTATTTCTTGTCGCTAACATGATTTACGATTCGCTCTGATCTCATTGTCATTGCGAGAAGCGTTCTCGCGACGAAGCAATCTCGAGTTGCACGTTGCAAAATACGAGATTGCTTCGTCGCTAGGCTCCTTTCCATGAACCCAGACCCAAAGGTAGGGTGGATCAAAGCGCGAAGCGCTGGATCCACCACACCCGTGGCTACGAGCAGTGCGCTTTGATGCGCCTGGTGGATCCGCTGTGCTTGATCCACCCTACAACGCCTTGC
>JANNMV010000276.1:0-2923 GCA_031398205.1 Pseudomonadota bacterium
TAACCCCGGCAAGGTTATCTCGTCCGAACATCTCCCTCGTCTGTTTGATCGCTTCTATCGGGCAGATCCCGCCCGGGAGAATTCGTCCGAGAGTTCGGGGCTGGGTTTGGCCATCGTAATGTCGATTATGAGTCTTCACGGAGGTAACGCCGCGGTGTTCAGCGAAGGTAACATGACCCGATTCACGCTCCAATTTTCCAGCTAACTTATCCGTTGATAGCGTTAGTTTAGGATGTTCGAATTACAGTTTTGTAATGTTGGTGTCAGCATCGTGTCGCCCCTTAAACTACTAAAGGGTTCTGCAATCGGATGAGACGTATTACATTCTTAATAGCAAAGGAGTTGCGAGCGCTCTACTTTTCCATTTAGAGCCAAATCAACGCGCTGTGCCGAGACGGTCTAACTATAGAATACGCAAACCACTTCTACCGCTGCCCCCTGTGTCAGACTAGTCGCCTCCAGATTTTAGTTTTTTTAAATAAAGAGGTAGTCATGAAGTCAACATGTAGCGATTAGTTCAGGCAAAAGCTATCCAAATAAGTAGTGGTATTTTACCGGGCATTACAACGCGCGTATTCCACGATCCTCCGACAGTCTTATGGGGATTTTGCCTCCAAATTCAGGCGTCGGTTGCGCCCCGTCTTCGTGCGCGGCAATTTTTATCTGGATCAGGAGAGTTGCCGCGATCAACACCTCATTATTTGAGCGATAGACTGATTTTCGGCGCCAACGGACGGATACCATTTGTAAAGCCAACTCGGTCGCGAATTGCCGGTCGTCGGCCAAATGTTCTGACAGCAACTGTCAGATCAACTCCAAACTTCTGTGGATTGTTCTAACGCGCCGTTGAGTAACTCGATTGTCCATGCAACACCGAATCCGGTGACGTCACTCACGACGGCGCCGAGTCCGCCGCTGTTGCTGCTGGCGGAAAGATCCATGTGAATCCACGGCCGGTCGTCAAGGAATTTCGATAGAAAACGCGCCGCGAGAATGTGGTCGGCATTACCGTCATCGGTGCATTGTTTGATGTCGGCGATCTTGCTGTCCAGCGCAACGTCGTAGTCTGCGTCCAGCGGGAATGCCGTCACGCGTTCGCCACTGCGCTCGCCGGCGTCGATTGCGCGGGTTTGCCATTGCGGCCGGTTGGCGAAAATGCCGCTTCTGCGCGACCCGAGCGCAACGTGCATGCTGCCGGTCAGCGTTGCGTAATCGACGATGAGATCCGGTTTCTCGCGCGAAGCGAGCGTAAGCGTGTCGGCTAAGACCATGCGGCCTTCGGCATCGGTGTGAACGATTTCGATGGTCGTACCGTTCAGTGCGCTGACGACGTCGTTTTGTTTGTAGGCGTTTGGGCCGATGTGGTTCTGCGCAATGGCAAGCCAGCAGTCAATATTCACGCGCAGTTTCAAGGTGGATGCCGCGAGAAGCGCACCCAGAGCCACTGCCGAGCCATTCATATCTTCGTGCATGCCGTACATATACTTCGCCGGCTTGAGATTGTGGCCGCCGGTATCGAAGCAAATTCCCTTGCCGACCAGCGCGATGGTTTGCTTGGCATCTTTAGCGCGATAGCGCAGGCGCACGATTGCGGCGTCGTCCTCGGCGCTGCCTTGTGCGACGGCGACAAATGCCCCAGCGCCAAGTTTACGAAGTTTTTTCATGTCGTAAACCTCGTGGGCCCAGCCTTGTTCCTTGGCCAGCGCGGCAATGCGTTTTCGATATTGCGCCGGGGGAAGTTCGTTCGGCGGCAGCATGGTCAAGGATCGCGTCAGGGTATTGCCGCTGGCAATCGCTCGTTCCCTTGCGTCATTGTCGGGCAGCGCCGCGCCAAACAGCGCGATTTCCCGTAGCGGCTTTTTCTTACTGTCTTTCTTGCGCTCGGGGAGGGCGGCGCCATTCACATGGGTGGCAAACACCGCGAGCGGCGCGACGTGGTCGCGAAACGCCGCGGCGCCATGGACGCTGATGGCAATTCGGTCGAGGTTTTCTGGCAGCAACAGCGCAAGCGCTTTGCGGATACCGGTCTGCTGCTCGAACAGCGACTTGTCGGTGTCGATCGCAACCCACGCCGCCAACGCGCCCTGTTCGATCTCGCCGCTCAGCGGCGTCGTGGCGAGTTCGTCGAACTTCATCGCACGGCGTTTAAGCAGGGTCGTCAAGGTCGCCAAGCCCGGAATTTCAACGTCGCGCAGCAGGGTTTTATTGAAGGGCAATACGCAAAGAATATGCGGAAATCGTTTCACGTCAGCCGCCGTGAGGGCTGAGGTGCATTGCGAAAATTTGGCTAACATTAAGTATTCACGAATAGAATGGGACAACAGTTACCACACGATAGATGGCCTGGGAGCCAGCGTCCAGGAGCTGGCCCAGGGCCATGCGGTTCTTGACGGCGCCCAAGTTAGGCTAGGATTTGGGCGTGGAAGGTTTTAGTTTAAATTCGCCAGGCTCGCCGCTGCGCAGCGCGACAATTTCATTTTCCATGCGCTCCTGCGATCGCGCCAGCTTTTCGATTAGACGTAACGCTTCCGCGAGCCTGTCCTCGAATTGAGCGACGCCGCCGCCCTGATTGGGCGTTGCTATCGCGGCTAACGGTTCTTCAGTCGTTCTCGTGGCGTGCAACAAAGCCGCCTCACTACTGGGAGATTCTGCAAAACCGGTGGCCGAGTGCCCGGCTTCACGCAGTTGCGCCAACTCGCCGTCGCGTTGTTCCAACTTGGCTTGCCATAGCCGTTCTATATCGGCGATGCGCGAACCGTGGCGCAGGCCACCGATTAAGTAGCCGGCGACGGAACCGATGACGGCGGCTGCGAAGATACAAAAAATAATTTGCGAGGCGACACCAACCATGCTTACTCCTGAACGTTAAATTCGATACGACGATTCTTGCTCTGACCGTCGAACGTCGCGTCATCGGCAATCG
>JANNMV010000304.1:0-10969 GCA_031398205.1 Pseudomonadota bacterium
GTAGAAGATCAGATATTTCATGATATTCGAACTGGAGATGATCTGCGTATCGGTGGTGATCTGGAATTCCGGCGCCACCCACTTCGCATCGGCGATCGGGCCCTGCGGTGCATAGTCAGGCGCGAAGAAATTGAATACCGATGGCGATTTGAAATGCGCTTGGCCGATGCCGTATTCGACGCTTTCCAAGGACCAGAAGCCGAAACGTCCTGAGGTCGATGCACCGTTAAACGCACGCACCAAGTTGCCGAAGCGCACCACCGGCTCACGTTGCTTACCAAATTGAGCACCGGCGGCGATGGTCGGATTGCGCGCTTCGTTATCCATCAAGATGGCCCTGACCACCGCCTTCATATCACCGCGCACACCACTGCCGTTGTTATTGAATACGCCGGCGACACGGCTGACGTAGCCGGGCGTCGGATTGCTGGTGACCAGACGCTGGATCAACTGCTTGCCGATGAACGGGCCGACGTTCGGATGATTGAAGATGTTGTCGAGCGCGTCTTTCAAATCTTTTCCCGCCGTTTGGCCGCCAGGTAGCGTTGAGTTGCGCAGCAATAGCTTGGTCGCAACCGAATGATGTCCCGGGAAGGCTTTCATCGGAGTGGTCCAATAATTCGCCGGAAACGGATAGACGCCGTAGTAAAAACCGTCGTCCGTCAACGGGGCGGCACCAAAACTCCAGCCACTGAAGGCTTTAGCGAAACCGAGCACCACGTCTTGATCGTAGGTTGGAATGGATTTTCCGCCGCCATCCAGTTTCAGCGTGCCGTCTTGATTAAGCTCTTCCAGTCCGATAGAAAACAGTTGCAAGACTTCGCGCGGATAGTTTTCATTCGGCATACGGCCGGTAGTGACATCTTCTTTGTCGCTCCTGAGCATGTCCAAATAAATGCCCATCGCCTGATTCAGCGTCACCGCTTCGAGTAGCGTGCGATAGTTGGCAAAAGCGTTCTTCGTCAGCACGTCCATATAAGCGCCAACGCCCTGCGCATCGAAAATGCGGAATGAAGAAATGACGAATATCTCAGACCAAGCAAAAGCCATGCGCTGGCGTAGCTGATCACTGCCTTTTATGGCTTGTTGCCATATGGATTCCTGCAAAATGCCGGTATGGTTGTCATTGGCATTCGCCGCAACGCGCGCTTTGAGGTAACTCACGTGGGAGTAGGTTGAGGGCAAGGCAAGTTGACCGTCGATCCATGCTGCAACGCCTTGCGCCGCGATGGCGTCGATAGCCGTGAGTGTCGGACCGTAAGTCGCCTGCACCATCAAACGCGCGGCGTCTTTTTGCGTGGTGGTCGTCGTGCCGCCACCGTCCGTGACCGGCACAAACCGCACGGCGTCCGCTACAGCCAGTCCGTTGGTATCGGTCATTTCGACATAGCCTAACTTTCCCGCGGCGAATGCATAGCGGCCATGTAATACCCATTGCCCGCCGTTGACTCGTTGGTCGAAGGTCTTGGTCGCCGTGCCGCCACTGTGAACGACACTCACGGGAACCGCGGCCGAGCGATTCGCGTGGCTCGACCACCAGACATAAACATCGTATGACTGCGCCGACGTGATGGTCGGTGTCAAGCGATAAGTGTCTCGAGCGCTGCCGCAACTATATAAGGCGTTGGCGCCGTACGGGTTCGTCCCCACGGATTGGCACCATGTGCCCGTAAATGTTCGGCCACCCGCCGAATCGTTCACGCCACGCGAGGCGTTGTCGAGAATGATTTCAGTCGGCGCGGCAATTGTCGAACTCGCCAGATAGGCCTGTAACAAAATGAAGAAGGAAATACAACCTAAGAATCTAAATGCTTGCCCGAACGGGCGAGTTTGAGCCTCGGATGCCGGGCCCGACGATGTTTTGCAACGCATACTGAACTCCCAAGTATTATTGAATCGATTGACTGCCCAAGCGCCTACCTGAACGAGGTTTACGCCCGAGCGCCTCGAATCTGTCTACCACAGCCTGCTACTCCAGCCGCTACCATGCAAGACTTATACCAAGATCGCAACAAAAGATATTTATATCTATTAATCAATAGCTTAATGTAATTTATCGAATCCATCCGAGTCGTTCAGTAGGCATCGGTCTGTCTTCGACAAACGACAGGGCATACCAGAATACGGACTAGATTACTGATTTAATGGGGGTTTTGCTTGTCTCGAAAAATAGACAATTTGTTATCACCATAAATAGGCAAAAAAATGGGCGCCGAAGCACCCAGAATTTTGGAGGAGGAAGCAACTACAGGAGATACATCAAGTGAGACTCAAAACCAATCAATCTTCAAAATCGACGCGATGGAAAACGCCTGGGCGGACGTATTGCCACGAACAAGCTCGATTCCTAACGTTGCGAAGTACAGGGGAATCAAGATCAACCCCAAGGCGGCCGCTAATTTTACCGTTTCGCTCGTTACGGCTCGCAGTTCTGACAGCACTTGCATCGACGGATCCTTAAGATTCACAATGCTGAAACATAAGCAAACGTCGTGCCAGAACCATCACTAACTCGTTAACTAATTGATTATAAATAATTAACAACCTCTATGTAGTTACCGCCACGCACCCGAATCGAATTAATTCGTCGCTACAGGGTGACGCAAAATGTCATTTTTCGGCTAGTCGGTTGATTACTTGGGCGCAAATTCGTCTCCCTGGAACGACAGGAAACGCCAAAAAAAACGGGCGCCCAAGGCGCCCGGAGATCACAATTTCAATCAGGAGGAGATTTTACATATGGTAAGCACGTTCGCCGTGCTGAGATTCATCCAAACCTTCGCGT
This sequence comes from Pseudomonadota bacterium, assembly GCA_031398205.1. Taxonomy (GTDB): domain Bacteria; phylum Pseudomonadota; class Gammaproteobacteria; order Burkholderiales; family JALYOK01; genus JALYOK01. The sequence goes on from JANNMV010000304.1 coordinate 2,786, forward strand.
TCTTGCTCTTCCGTCACGCGCAAACCGATTGTGAGATCGACGATCTTAAAGGCGATATACGATACGACAGCGGACCAAATAAGCGTCGTCATCACCGCACTCAATTGAATCATGAATTGACCCGAAATGGAGAAATCCGGATTCGCCGCATCTTTAATGTAGTCGTAGATTCCCTGGCCGCCGAGCGACGGCGCGGCGAAAATGCCAGTCGCCAATGCACCGAAAATGCCACCGACGCAGTGCACGCCAAACACGTCTAACGAATCGTCGTAGCCGAGTTTGGCTTTCAGTCCCACTACCGCCCAGAGGCAGAGTACGCCGGCGATCAAGCCAATCACGATCGCACCCATCGGGCCGACAAAACCGCACGCCGGCGTGATGGCGACCAGGCCTGCTATCGCGCCGGAAGCGGCGCCCAACATGGTCGGCTTACCGCGCACCATCCACTCGGCGAACATCCAACTCAACGCCGCCGCCGCCGTTGCCAGATGGGTGTTGATGAAGGCCAGCGCGGCCAATCCCGTTGCTTCGAGGTTTGAACCGACGTTAAAACCAAACCAACCCACCCACAACATCGACGCGCCGATCATCGTCATCGTCAAGCTATGGGGCGGCATGGCTTCTTTACGATAGCCGATGCGTTTGCCGATCACCAAGCAGCCGATCAAGCCGGCGATACCCGCGTTGATATGTACCACCGTTCCACCGGCGAAATCCAACGCGCCCTTTGCCCAGAGCCAACCGGCCGCGTTGGTCACTTGCGCGAGGGTTTCATCGTTGGTGATCGCATCCGGACCCGCCCAAAACCACACCATGTGTGCGATCGGCAGATAAGAAAACGTAAACCATAGAACCATGAAAAACAGAATCGCTGAAAATTTCACTCGCTCGGCGAATGCGCCGACAATCAAACATGGCGTGATCGCGGCAAACGTTAACTGGAACGCGATATAAATGTATTCGGGAATGTAGACGCCCTTGCTGAAAGTGGCTGCGAGCGAACTGGTGGTCACCCCACCAAGGAACATCTTACTCAGTCCGCCGAAAAACGCGTTGCCGTCGGTAAACGCCACGCTGTAACCGTAGATCACCCACAAGATCGACAACAACGAGAACGTCGCGAACACTTTCATCAACATCGACAACATATTCTTCGCCCGCACCATGCCGCCGTAAAACAGCGCCAAGCCGGGAATCGCCATCATAATCACCAACAACGTCGCGACAATCATCCACGCCGTGTCGCCCTTATTCGGTGTGGGCGGTGGTGCCGCGACGGCCGGTTCCGCAGCGGGTGCTGATTGCGCCGCTGGCGCCGCCGCATCGGTTGGCGTGGGCGCCGCCTCAGTTACGGCAGGCGCCGCGCCTGCGTCCGGTTTTGCATCCTCGGCTAGCGCCAATCCGCTCAGTCCAAACGCCATAAGCAAGGCCATTATCAAAAATAGTTTTTTAAACATTATTGTCTCCCTATAACGCGTCAGCGCCGGTTTCACCCGTGCGAATGCGAATAACCTGTTCCAACTCGAACACAAAAATCTTGCCGTCGCCGATCTTTCCCGTATTCGCGGCTTTCTCAATTGCTTCGATCACCTGATCCAGCAATTCCGTTTTCACGGCTACGTCGATCTTGATCTTCGGCAAGAAATCCACCACGTATTCCGCGCCCCGATATAGTTCCGTATGACCCTTCTGCCGGCCGAAGCCCTTCACTTCGGTCACAGTGATGCCCTGTACGCCAATAGCAGAGAGCGCCTCGCGCACCTCATCCAGCTTAAAGGGCTTAATGACTGCCGATACCATTTTCATGATGACTCCAATTTTTATGACGTTGCGTTGACAGACAACCTGCGGCTGATGACGGACGTGTTGATCTGCCCGCCTTCTTTCACTTTCGATTCAATAACACTTCTGAACCACAATTGAGCAGAAACCGTGCCAGGAAAAATATTTTTATTTTTCATATGGTTGGAATGGCCGCCGGGTAAGTTGGAAGGTTGGGCGCACCGTTCTGGCGCATCTAAAACGCCGCGCGCACTTGAATGGCGCACCGGTTGATGGCCGTGGTAATTCATTCGACAAAAACTAAAACGCAGGAGGAAAGCGGGTGCCTGAAGAAGCCCATCCAGCCTGCCTCGTGGCATGGCATGCCTGGACAAAAGACAACCATGCGGGTCTTGACGATGCATTGAAAATACCATGGTGTGGCCCGAGGCCAGTTCCTCAATCCCGCGAAGGCGGGAATCCATTTGGCACGACGAATTGCACAGGCGCCATGGATTCCCCCCTTCGCGGGAACGACAGATTAAGAATCGTCAGCGCAACTTCGACAATGGTTGGTTATGATGATCACTCACCCAACTCGCGCGAGGAGCAAAACGTGGAACAAACCCATACCGGCGGTTGCGCGTGCGGGGCCGTGCGTTATCGCGTCGTGGGTAAACCCAACTTCGTAGCCGTCTGCCACTGCAAATTTTGCCAACGCCGACTCGCCAGCGCCTTCGCCATCCTCGCCGCGTTCGACGAAAAATATGTCGAAATCACGCAAGGCAAGTTAACCGAATGCGAACATCGTTCCGACGAAAGCGGCCGCTGGCTGAAAATGAGCTTCTGTCCGAAATGCGGCACAACGGTTTATCACACTGCTGAGATTCGCCCGGGCATGAAAGCCATCGCGGCGGGGACGTTTGACGAGCAAGGTTGGTTTGAAATCGATCGGCATATTTGGGTGCAGTCGAAGCACGATTGGGTGGCGATTCCGGAGGGGGTGGCAACGTATCCGCAAGCGTTTTCGCCAAATGCGCAAGTGGACGTCAATTTGGTAGGCAGGCGGTGATCGGCTACCTTCGGCGGAAGACGCTCACGCTCTTCCGCCCTGCCGGAGTATGAGTGAGATCGAGATCACCGATCCACATAGTCGCCTATGGAGCGCGATAGGTGGCGCGGTGCAACATACGGCGAACGAAATCTTAATCCTTAGCAGGCTCGAAGAATTTTTCTCTCCGAAACCAACTCATCTCGTGACCGAGGGCAATATCGAGAGGTTCAACTCGCAGGTAGATCGCCTGGAATCGCTTTACGGTGGGGTTCCAAGGATAATTATTCTGACGCACAACGACCCAAAACCAAAATTCGACACGTACATGTCAGCCGCTATTAACGAAACAATCAACAACTTTGACCGCGCTCGTCGATCACTCTGTCGGGCACAAACCATTATGATCGGCGCGCATTTGTTGGGAAAGCGGCCCGACCTTATCGACCTTCCAAGCAATGACGAAATTCGTGGTGAGTTTAAGCACACCGCCGAGGACATCTTCTGGGAGCATGTGGAAACAACATTGATTCGACTCGCTGGCTTTTGGGATCGCGCAGGTCAGATACTTGATTTCGCCTTTTTCTCGATCCGACAATACGAGCGCGATGGATTCTGTGCGGTTATCGACCGAATTCGTGCGAACTCGTGTCCCATGCATCCGGAACTTGCAGCGAGTCCTGCATGGAAAAAAGTATGGAATTACAAGAAGTCAGAGAAGGAAGACGGGTTGCAATGGCTATTGTTGCGCCGCAATCTAGTCGTTCATAGTCTTCACCTTCGAACCTTAAAGGACTCCGAAGAAAACAAGATATTCGAATCGACATTTAACCATCTCAGTAAACGCCTTCGCGAAAATCTTGCGCCGGCTTCTCCCGAGAAGGAGATCGAGCGACTTCATCTCCACCTTGCTCAAGCCGCGTCCCTATTACCGGATGTCCTTACTCTTTGTGAGATGAATGCCTTGTCAAAGCCCGGCGGGTTGGGAGAGCAGGCGTAAGGTACGCACCGCGCACGCGGACTCAAACATCCTCTTATTTTCAATGATCACCGAAGCCCCGTAGGTTGGGGTGAGGAACGACCCCAACATTTCGCTCGTAGCGTTCGCCAAAAATCCGCTAGGCGTCGTGCGTCCGTGCCCGCGAAATCATTCGCTTAACTTCGGATCCGGCATGCACCGCAACGATCTCAATGTCGGGATGTTCATTTGCGAAGACTCGAAACACTTCGTCTGCAAACGCTTGACCAATGGACGTGACGCCCACGAAATCGAAAACCACCACTTTGAATCGATCGATTCTCGTGAGTAAGCGTTTCGCCTGCGAGCGGGAAACTAGATTGTCGTCGCCGTACTGCGTGAGCTTCACCGGGACGACGGTTTTCGTAAAGCCATAGTTATCGTCAGTTGTGAATTTATTGAAAATTTTCTTCGTCGTTCGCGATGTATGGTTTTCGAGCCGCATGGCTACGAGCGTTCCACGAGAAGAATCGTTTTGCTCGAGTATCCAATCTTCCGCATCTGCGAAATCGTGGGAAAAATAAACACCGCCGGACAATATTCGAAACTGATCGAACATTCGCGATGCAAAAAAAATCCCTTCGCCCGAATGATTTTTCGGATCGGTGGTGAATTTTCCTTTGGCCAACTCGAGCACAGCGTGGCGCTCATCTAAAAGTTTTAGCGCCGCCTGAATTTTCTTGAAAATGCCTACGCCATTGTCGTGAAGGGAAATTCTGGTGCTCGCCGCCGTCTTGCTAAAACTTACGACGATTGATGTCCCTTCAGCGTGATCTATGGCGTTATTGAACATCTCGGTGAAGCCATATTGCCAGATGCCCATGACATTTTCCGGTAACGGCCCTAGCAACGGCGCCACATCGCCGCGCCACACTTGGTCCTCGCTGATGTTGCCATTTATGTGGTATTCCTTTCGCCAGCTCGTCTGAGGCACCAGTTGATAAGATTTGTTTCGGGTCTGACCCGCTTCCGAAAGCACGCCTTTTTCCACTAGCCGCTGAACATGTTTGTGCACCCCTTGGCGCGAAAGCGCGAGCTTCCGAGCGACATATGCGATCATGTCACTGGGGTGATTTTCGACATTCTCGATAATAAATTTTCGTGCGATTTCGCCGCGTGCGCGTATATGGGCCATGGTTTTTGTCAACTTAACGAGAATGTATTGTCAACTTAAATATTATTATTGTCAACTTAGTAGGGTGCATTTATGCACCGAAACGAGATGGTGCATAAATGCACCCTACGAAAATTTCATTTGCCGCACATAACCTTGTTCCGCCCCTATCTCCTCGCATTCCTACTCTCCCTCGGCGTCACGGTTTCCAATTCCTTCGTGCGTTTTGCTTACGCGTTGGTGTTGCCGGCGATGCGCGGCGAGTTGGGGTGGAATTATGTGCAGTCGGGTTGGCTGAACACCGCGAACGCGATCGGGTATTTGATCGGCGCGATTCTCACGCGGCTGGTTATTCGCCATACCAGCAATCAGCGTTTGTTTATCGTTGGTGTGTTATTGACGGCGCTGGCGGTGTCGGGAACGGGATTATCTCGCGATATTTTTTGGCTCGGCTTTTGGCGCATGCTGTCGGGCATCACCGGCGCGGCAGCGTTTATCGGTGGCGGCGCACTGTCCGCCAATGTGGTTCCCAACCAACCTAAGCTGCTGGCGGCGGGCACATTGCTACCGCTGTTGCATCCGGGAAGCGTGTCGCTGTTCGCCGCGGCGGTGTTATTCGGCACATCAATGTGGAATATTCCCAGCTCAGTGACCAATCTCGCCTAGCGCGCGCTGCCGAAGCAAGCCTGGGCCTCGGCGGTGGCGTCGTTCACTATGGTGTTTTCGATCGGGCAGATCATCGGCCCCGTCGCGACCGGGTGGCTGGCCGATCAGTTTGGCTCATTGCGCATCGGCCTCGCGCCCGCCGTGGGTGTGCTCGCGGCGGGTGCGCTGATCGCGCTGGCGCAACGCGATGTGGTGTATGAAAGCGGCAAAGATTCGAGAAAATAGCACCGCGGCACGACCGAGCAGCCCGAGGCCATCCACTGGCCTCGGGTCAGGCGCTTCCTGCTTGCCCCTTGGCATGGCATGCCTGTAGAGGCAAGGGCCATGCGCCTTCTGGCGGTGCTTCTAAAACACCACGGCGTCCCTCCGGCGCCGCAATGGCGCCGGCGCGACCGTTCATCGGTGGCCGCTTCGCTATTGCACTTTTTCTGGTAACGTCGTCGCAGATGCGCGCATGAAGGCGTAGGGACGTGTAACAAGGGGATCGGCATGACTTCATCGTCACAGGTGTTTGCGCGGACGGCCAAAGGCGACCTAGAGTCGACCGGCAGTACGCGGCTGTCCGCTGGGCTAATAAAAATACTCCGCTTGGTCGATGGCAATTCTAGCGTGGCCGAATTATCTTCGCTCGCCGGGATTAGCCGCTCCTTGTTGGAAACGACACTGGAAATACTTGTCGAAGATGGGATGGTGAAACTAAGTGGGCGAAAGGATCTAGTTTCGCCGCCCCCCGCGCCGCCCGATCGAAATCGCCAACCCAAGGCAAAAGCGCAATCCGGAAATCAATCCGAACCGCAAGATCAAAATTTGTCCCCGGCGACCGATTTTCTGGGACAAATGATGCGCGAGGTTCAGCACGGCCTGGCGGCGGGTCAGCCGGACGCTGCTGCGCCGTCCACGCCCTCGCCCGAGTCACCGACCAAGGTCAGCGAGCCGCTGGCGGTGCCCGTCGTGCGATCGGACCCAAACGCCGTGAGCGCAGGTGCGCCGCTAAAAAGCACTATGGCGCAGTCAAAACAACAAGAAATTGCTCGGCGCAAAGCGGAAATGGCGGCCAAGCCGGGTGCGGAACGCTACGCAAAATTGAAAGCTGACGCGCAAACCAAAACCGAGGCGCGCGAGACTGAGTTCTTGGCCGCGGCCGCTAACGCCAAAGAACTAGCCGGCGCAAAAGCCAAGTCGGAACAGGAGGCAACGTTGCGCGCCCAGGCAGAGGCTCAGGCAAAAGAAGCGCAACATAAACGGCTCGCGCTAGAGGAAGAAGCGCTCGCGCTGGCGGCGGCAGCGCAAGCCGAAGCCCGCGAAGAAGAAATGCGCGGGCGCGCGGATGAAGCGGCGCGTCTAACAGCCGAAGCCCGAGCTGCGGCGGAACATCAAGCGCGACTCAAAGTCGAGGCCGCGGCGCAAGCCAAAGACGAAGAACTCAAGCGCTTGGCGGCGGAAGCCGAAACGCGTGCACGCGACGAAAAAGCCGCCTTGGAAGCAGAATATCAGGCGCGACTCAAAGCGCAAGAAGAGCACCAAGCTCGCTTGGACGCGGGAGCGAAAGCACACGAAGAGGATGCGCGCCGTCGTGCCGAAGAAGCAGCGCGGTTGCAAGCAGAAGCCGAGGCGCGAGCCAAGGATGAAGAACGCCAGCAACTGGCGGCCGAAGTTGAAGCACGCGCAAAGGAAAAGGAAGCACGCCTTCGCGCCGAAGAAGAGGAAGCGGCGCGAATCGTGGCCCAAGCTGAAGCCGAACATCAGGCGCGAATGAAAGCCGACGAAGCTGCCCGCGCGGAAGCGGAATTCATCGCCGCAGAAGAAGCGCGCATTGAGCAAGCGATCGAAGCAAGGGTTACAGGATCGATGGCCAAGACCACTTACGATCAGTATGGGGTTCCCGATTTGCCGCCGGAATCGGACCAAGTCACGGCGTTGAGCGAGTCGCGGTTAAATAGTCCCATCGAGCCCCCCTCCCTAGAGGCGCAAGAACCTTTTCCGAGCGCGGATTTCGAGCACCAGCCAGCGCCAATACCGCAGCGCCAGGGCGAGGCCGTGCAGCCGAGCGGTTTTTCGCCCGCGCAACGGGCGCTTAAGTCGCCGGGTTGGGCCTATAAAATCGATGCGATTAGTCAGGTTAGCGTGCTTCGGAGTGGGACGGGAATCCCGTGGGGTAGGATCGTCGCAGCTTCGTTGTTCGTCGTAATAGTTGCGCTTGGCGCGATGCCCCTGTTTCCGCAAACGCAACTGCGACAGGAAGCCGAACGCATGCTCACAGAAAGTCTCGGTGTGCCCGTTAGCGTATCCGCAGCGACCGTCGAGCTGTTCCCCGCCCCGTTGGTGCGGTTTGAAAATGTAACCATCGGCGAGCCGGCGATCATTCGCGTTGGCGCGATCAACGCCACACCAGACACCGGCGCCTGGCTAAATGGCACAAAGTCTTTTAGGGCAGCGCAGTTAGGGGCGGTAAATTTTACGCCGGAATCCTACGCGCGCATCTTTGAATTGTTGCTCGCCGCGCGCACCCGCCTCAAACTGCCGGTGCACCAAATTGTCGTTTCCGAGATACACGTCCCGCCCAACGGCTTGGGG
>JANNMV010000329.1:0-1661 GCA_031398205.1 Pseudomonadota bacterium
GGACTACTCGACAGTAAGTAGCCGGGGTAAGTGAAAAATACTAGCCCGTTTGGGTGCGAGTTTTGAAGTAGGCAACCACGCCCGGTAGCAAGGACAGGACGATAATCGCGACAATTACCAGCGTGAGATTGTTCTTGATGAACGGGAAATTTCCAAACAAATAGCCGGCATAGGTCAAACCGGCAACCCAAAGCACCGCACCGACCACGTTGAACATTGCGAAACGCCAGTTTCCCATGCGGCCGATTCCCGCCACGAACGGCGCGTAAGTACGAAGGATAGGCAAGAAGCGCGAGATGATGATGGTCTTGCCGCCGTGGCGCTCGAAGAAGGCGTGAGTTTTATCCAAGTATTCGCGCTTTATAAAACGCGATTGCCGATCGATAAAGTAGCGTTTGCCTAAATATTTGCCGATCTGAAAGTTGAGATAGTTGCCAAGGAATGCGGCAATGATCAAGATGATCACCAATTTGTTCACATCCATCGCACCGACCGCCGCTACGGCGCCGGCGACGAATAACAAGGAATCGCCCGGCAAGAACGGCGTGACCACCAATCCGGTTTCGGCAAAAATGATGAGGAACAAAATCACGTAAACCCAGGATCCGTAGTTCTGTGCCAGGTTCGCCAGGTGTACGTCGAGGTGCGCCAGAAACTGGTACGCGATACTTAGATATTCCAATTTTGGCCTACTAAAGGGTCAGGTTGTTTAGACTGTCGCTTCCGTGCCCTTTTTTACTTCCGGCTTAACCAAATCTTCGCGCTTCACGCCGAGCCACATCACCAACGGACTCGCCACCAACACGGAAGAATAGATGCCGAATAGAATTCCAATGGTCAGCGCCAAGGCAAAGTAGTGCAGTGATTCGCCACCGAATAACAACATCGAGGTCACCATCAATTGCGTACAACCGTGGGTTATGATCGTGCGCGACATGGTGCGCGTGATCGCATTATCGATAATCTGCGGCGTGCTCAATCCGCGCAGCTTTTTGAAGTTCTCACGGATCCGGTCGAACACTACGACGGATTCGTTCACCGAGTAACCCAAAATTGCCAAGATCGCGGCGAGCACCGGGAGGGAAAACTCCCAACGGAAGAACGCAAAGAATCCGAGGATAATCACCACGTCATGCAGGTTCGCGATAATACCCGCGACGCCAAACTTCCATTCGAAGCGAAACGCCAGATAGATCACAATCCCTAATGCGACCACAAACAGCGCCAATAGACCATTTTCAACCAACTCTTTTCCGACTTGCGGGCCGACGAATTCGACGCGCCGCGTTTGTACGCTTGGGTCGCTCTTTTTCAACTCCGCCATCACCGTTTCCGACAGTTGTGCCGAGGTCAGGCCTTGTTTTAGCGGTAGCCGAATCAACACATCGCGGCTAGTGCCAAAATTTTGAACACTTGGATCGTTGAAACCGAGTTTGTGAATCGCCTCGCGAATTTTGGTCAAATCGGCAGCCTGGCTATAGCCGATTTCCATCACGGTGCCGCCGGTAAAATCGACACTAAAATTCAGTCCGCGACTGAGCAGAAAAAACACCGCCAATAAAAACGTAACCAACGAGATCACGTTAAATATCAGCGCATGGCGCATGAAGGGAATATCGCGCCGTATCTTAAAAAATTCCATTGCTAGTTAACCTAAAGTT
>JANNMV010000446.1:0-4017 GCA_031398205.1 Pseudomonadota bacterium
GCGGATAGCTGGTATATCCTATGGCAATCGATACGAGGAGCAGTGGGGTGAGCGCGCGCGCCTAGTTGACTATTTCGACATCAAGGCGGATTTGGAGGCAGTATTCCATGATGCAAAAATAGAATTTAAAAAATTTGATACACGCATTCTTCATCCCGGTCGTTCCGCAGCGGTGTATTTAGCCGGCCAGCCGGTGGGCTATCTGGGCGAATTGCATCCTGTGCTGTGTCAAAAATACGAGTTAACCAGCGCGCCCCTGGTATTCGAGCTTGACCTGGAACCCTTGTTGCCTATCAATGTTGCGCTCCATCGGGACATCTCAAAATTTCCGACTGTTCGACGCGATATCGCGGTTGTAGTCGATGAAAATATCCCGGCAAAAGTATTGATAGAATCCCTCTATGCCGCTGCTCCGGCATCGGTTCAAGAGATCGAATTATTTGACCAATACCACGGAAAAAATTTGGCGGCTGGGAAAAAAAGCCTTGCATTTCGTATAGTTATGAGTGATACTGAAAAAACTTTAACAGAAGAAGAAATCGAAAAAATCGACCAGTCGTTGAAGCAAACTCTGGTTTCTCTTCACCAAGCACAACTAAGAAGTTAAGGAGTTTCCGTGACTCTAACTAAGGCCGAGCTATCCGACCTTCTGTTTGAAAAAGTGGGATTGAATAAACGCGAAGCTAAAGATCTCGTCGAAAGTTTCTTCGAAGAGATACGTATAGCCCTGGAACGTGGCGACAGCGTAAAACTGTCTGGCTTCGGCAATTTTCAATTGCGAAACAAGCCCCAGCGGCCGGGTCGTAATCCAAAAACTGGCGAAGAGATACCGATCTCTGCTAGGCGCGTCGTGACATTCCACGCCAGCCAGAAGCTTAAAGGTTTAGTGGAAAAGAACTATGGCGGAAATCCTACCTAAAGAAGCGTTACCACCAATCCCGACGAAACGCTATTTCACAATTGGGGAGGTGAGCGATTTGTGTGGTGTAAAGCCACACGTTTTACGCTATTGGGAGCAGGAATTCACCCAACTTAAACCGGTAAAACGGCGCGGTAACCGCCGCTATTATCAACACCACGAAGTTTTGCTCATCCGTCGCATTCGCGAACTCCTTTACGAGGAAGGCTTCACCATCAACGGTGCGCGTCACCGGCTGGACGAAATGTCACCGTCAGCCGCCCGTAAGGCACTCAAAGGCGATGCCGCCGCTATGCGTATCGAGATCCAAGAGATAATTGAGCTTTTGCGCCTATAGCGCGACCGGCCTAACAACGGCTATAATGCGAGGCTTCGGGGCGTAGCGCAGCCTGGTAGCGTACTTGCATGGGGTGCAAGTGGTCGGAGGTTCAAATCCTCTCGCCCCGACCAATTAAAGCAAGGAATTTCGATCATTTTCGATTCCTTTTTATCTTTAAATATTTCAAAACTCTTCCATCCCCCGTTATCCACTGCTATTTAGTCTGGCTACAAGGCCTTTGGCGAACAACCCGCGTCTAATACGGGCGGAAGTCATGATAGTAATTCAGCAAACGGCAAAGCAATTCTGCTTTTTCCGACTAGATTCAGATTTGATTACTTCTAATCACTCAGGGCACGCGGCAGAACTACGTTCACGAAACGCTCCATGGCTATCAATGTTTCCGAAAGGCTGGCGCGCACGAAATTGAACAGAAGATGTTGCACACCGAGTTGGCGAAAGGCGATGATGTCCCCGGCGACGTCCGCATCGCTACCGGTAAACAATTGGCGCTTACCTTCGTCGAAGATGGGTGATTGCGTATCTTTGTACCAGGGCGCCCAGTAGGTTATTGCAATGCTTTGTGGATCGCGCTTGGCCCGTTCCGCGTCGGCGCGCAATCGTTCGACGCCGCTGGTGAAGCGTTCAAGGGTGTTAAGCAAGAACTGGGGGTTTGTACCGATGGGATACCAAGCATCGCCGAGCGCAATCACGCGCCGTAGCGCGGCGGGACTTTCGCCGCCGACCCAGATCGGCGGATGGGGTTTCTGTAACGGTTTCGGCAAAAATGTGACATCGTGAAACTTGGCGTACTGGCCGTCGTAACGCGGCGCATCTTGCGTCCACAGTTGCTTGAAAATTCGCAAATACTCGTCGGTGACCTTGCCGCGCTCAGCAAACGGCGGTGCGCCAATGGCTTGAAATTCCTCGTCCATCCAGCCGGCGCCGATGCCAATATCAACACGGCCGGTGGATAGAACATCGATGGTTGCAAGCGCCTTCGCTGTGAATACTGGCGGACGATGGGGCACCACCATAACGGAGGTTAGCAATCGTATTTTGGTCGTTGCTGCGGCCAGATAAGCGAGTACGGCGAGTTGCTCCAAGCAATCGCCATCGGATGCGCCAGCCATCTTGCGCGAAGCGTTGTAGGGATAAGGCGAGGCGATGCTGTTCGGGATGATGATGTGATCGGGTATTGCTACATGCCTGAAGCCAAGCTTCTCGCCGTGCTGCGCGAGCGCTAGCACGGCTTGCTGCGTTGCAAGCGCGCCACGAGTGGGGATGCTGAATCCGAAATCCATAGCGCAAATTATACGCGCACGGCGACCTGGTAGAATCCCTCTGAACATCGAACCTAAATTTTAATACGTGCCAAAACACACACTATCCCTGACAGCGCTAGATGGCATCAGCGAGATTACGCCGGGGCAATCGATCGTTGAAACAATCACTGCCGCACTTCGCGCCAACGCGCTCTCGCTTGGCGACGAGATGGTGGTAGTGCTTTGCCAAAAAATTGTGTCTAAGGCTGAAAACCGTTACGTCGAATTGGCTACGGTTAGCCCGAGCCAAAGCGCCAACGAAATTGCGGCGTTATGCGAAAAAGACCCGCGCTTGGTGGAACTGGTGTTGCGCGAATCGAGCGCCGTATTGCGCTGCGTGAAAGACGTACTCATTGTTCGGCATCGCCTGGGATTCGTCGTCGCCAACGCCGGCATCGATCAATCGAATGTTCCCGATGCCGCAGTGCGCGCGCTGCTGCTGCCGCAGGATCCCGATGTCAGTGCCGCGGCCATTCGCACTGAGCTCGCACAACGATTGGGGGTGCGCGTCGGCGTGATTATTAGCGATAGTTTTGGCCGTCCGTGGCGCCTGGGCGTGTGCGGTACGGCAATCGGCTGTGCCGGCTTGACTCCCTTGATCGATTTGCGCGGTAAGCCCGATCGATTTGGCCGACCGCTTCGCGTAACGCAGGTTGCCGTCGCGGATGAAATCGCGGCTGCCGCAACCTTGGTGATGGGCGAAGCCGATGAAGGTCGACCGATTGTTATAGTATCCGGCGTCGCCCCTGAGTACTTTTCCGAGAATGGATCGGCAACGCAATTGCTGCGGCCAGCCCAACAAGATCTTTTTTTATAGCGAGCGAGCAAACGCGATGCAACTGGCAATGATTGGCTTGGGCCGCATGGGCGGCAATATTGTGCGGCGCCTATTGCGCGGAGGCCACGAGTGCGTTGTGCATGATGTCGATGCAACGGCAATCGAGCAGCTCACGGCAGAGGGCGCGATTGGCGCTACAAGCCTCGATGCGCTAGTTGCTCAACTGCGCACGCCGCGTGCTGTGTGGCTGATGCTGCCGCACGGCAACATTACCGAAGATACGATTGCGCTGCTGGCGGCGAAACTTTCGGCCGGCGATGTCATCATCGATGGCGGAAACAGCTTTTATCAAGACGACGTGCGTCGTGCCGAACAGCTTGCGGCCAAGGACATTCACTATCTTGATGTGGGCACCAGCGGCGGCGTATGGGGTTTGGAGCGCGGCTATTGCATGATGATCGGCGGTGACAAAAACACGGCCGAGCGGCTTGATCCCATTTTCGCGACGCTCGCGCCCGGCCTCGGAGAAATTGAGCGCACGCCCGATCGCGACGGTCACGAAGCCCGCGCCGAGCAAGGCTATCTTTATTGCGGACCGGCTGGCGCCGGCCATTTTGTGAAGATGATTCACAACGGTATTGAATACGGCATGATGCAGGCGATGGCCGAAGGCTTC
>JANNMV010000387.1:0-2423 GCA_031398205.1 Pseudomonadota bacterium
CTTGCGTCGGCCAAATGGATTCCCGCCTTCGCCGGAATGACAATTAATTGAAGCCTACGAAAAAACGCTGCGCCACTCAGGCAACTACAACCTAGCCCGCACCCAACTTTTCCATTCCGCGAACAGCGAGGGCTGCAATCCTGCGATCACCGAGCGCTTCCAGGTATCCCCACTCCAAAAATCGTCGCTGTCGAAAGTGGCCATCTGCCCGCCCGCCTCACTCAAAATCAAGCTTCCCGCCGCGTAGTCCCAGAGTTTTTGGCCGCCGTGAAGATAGAGATTGAAGCGCCCCGCGGCGACGTAGCACCACTCGAGCGTGGCGGCGCCGAAATTTCGTTGCGAGGCAAACGGTGGTTCTTCCGCGAGCGCTGAACGCAAGGGGCCGGGAAGGCGCTTGAAATCCACTTCTGCGATGGCTTCGCGCAACGTCAGACTGCATTCGTGAATCGGCAATTCGACGCCGTTCAAGTACGCCCCGCAGCCACGTTCCGCATAAAACGCTTCTTCCGCGACGGGATCGTAGACTACGCCCAGCACCGGCCACTGATTCTGCAACAGCGCGACGGATACGGCGAAGTAAGGAATGCCGTTGACGAAATTCGAGGTGCCGTCGATCGGATCGACACACCAGATGCCCTCGTTGCCACGCTTCCATAACTCGAGATGCTCATCGTCCTTCATTTCTTCACCCAGCAATGGGCAATCGCGAATAGCGGTAAGTTCTTTGCGCAACGCATTTTGCGCGGCGATGTCGGCTTGGGTGAACAGGCTACCGTCGGTTTTGCGTTCGTGGGCGACTTTGAGATAACGCGGCATCACTTCTTCGCGCGCCACTTTTTTGACCGCGGCGATGGTGGCGGCAAGCATGGGGGAAATGTTATGAGCGACGGCGCTTTCCATGGGTCAGGATATTCGCGTCGCAAGCCTGCCATCGCTCGACAGCGGTTTATTTACCGGCGCTCGCCAGTGGTTGCTTGAGACAGCTTCTGGTGGGGTGGCCACGCGATTTTACGGCTGAGAGGAGTTGATGTCCCTATGATAACATGGGTCATCACCTGATCCTACCCGCGGCATGGCCATTACGCGCTTGTTTTGCTCCATTAGTCTCGCCCATCGCGCCCAGGCAAACCTTCCCAGCGGCGCGGCCCATCACGCGATACGCGTGCTGCGTTTGAAGCGTGGCGACGAGGTGCGGCTGTTCAATGGCGAGGGCGGGGAATATGAAGCGAGTATCCATCGCGTCGACAAAGACAGCGTGACGGTTGATATTGGCCGCCATCACCACATCGAACGAGAATCAAAAGTGCGCGTCTGTCTCGCGCAGGCGATTACCACCGGTGACAAAATGGACTACACCTTGCAAAAAGCCGTGGAGCTGGGTGTTGCGCGCATTCAGCCGCTGCAAACCAATCGCGGCGTGGTGCGCCTGAATCAAGAGCGCGCCGAAAAACGCTTGCAGCATTGGCAGAACATTGTCGTCTCTGCCTGCGAGCAATGTGGCCGCAATACGGTGCCGAAAGTTGAGGCCATTAAGCCGTTTGAAGAATGGGTCGCCGCGACGGATCCGGCAGCCATGCGTTTGATGCTCTCGCCCCACGTCGAACTATCATTACGCGATTGCCCGGCGCCAACGGGCGAAGTGAGCCTGGTGGTCGGTCCGGAAGGTGGGCTCAACCAAGAGGAAGTGGCCTTCGCGCAAGTTAAAGGCTTCACCTCGGTGCGCATGGGGCCGCGGGTGTTGCGCACGGAAACGGCGCCGTTGGCGGCGCTGGCGGCGATGCAGATCCTGTGGGGCGATTTCTGACAATGTGTTTAGAATACTAAACTTAATCGGCAACCCACTTATCCATGGCCAAATCTGATTCATTCGTCACCTCGTTTCGCTTGGCGGCGCCGTACATCCACACTTTCCGCGACAAGATTTTCGTTATCGCGTTTGGCGGAGAAGTCGTGGAGGGTGGCAAGTTCGTCGCCTTGGTGCATGACTTGAACTTGCTCGAAAGCCTGGGCGTGCGCTTGGTGTTAGTTCACGGCACGCGGCCACAGATTGAGGCGAGGCTGAATAAAACTAACCATCAATCGGAATTCGTGCGTGGTTTGCGGGTGACCGATGCAGAAACATTGGCTGTCGTGAAAGAGGCCACCGGCACGGTGCGGGTCGAGATCGAGGCGTTGCTCTCCATGGGCTTACCGAATTCGCCCATGGCCGGTTCCGACATCCGCGTTGCGAGCGGCAATTCCGTCACGGCGCGACCCATTGGCGTAATCGACGGCATCGATTTGCTGCATACCGGCATGGTGCGCAAGATCGACGCCGATGGCATACGGCGCCGTCTTGAGGACGAGGAAATCGTATTGCTCTCGCCGCTCGGTTATTCACCCACCGGCGAAGTATTTAACCTGGCGCTGGAAGACGTCGCCAC